>CAIVQA010000034.1 GCA_903907935.1 uncultured Francisellaceae bacterium | reverse complement strand
TCCTAATTTTTTACGTTGCTGATAAACATAATTTCTAACTGTTGCAGAAGATCCTTGATAATCATGCTCTTGTTTTAATCTTTGATAAACTCTCTCGCCAGAATGCCGCTGCTTGCGTGGAGCTTTTAAATCTAACTCTAAGAATTTATCAATAATATGCTTAAGCCCTAAGGTTAAAACAGAGCATTGTTTATTGATAACTTTTCTCTCTGGTGGGATAGCATTATTAATTGCCTGTCTTACCGTTCTGCGATGAACTTGTTCCTCTTTCGCAATTTGACGAATAGTTTTTTGATGATGAAAAAATTTTTTTCTGATAGTCTCAAATAGTTCCACTTTAGTCACCTCATTACCTCCAAGAATGTAACCATTCACCCCGTCATTCCGAGACGACGTAGTCGTCGAGGAATCCAGGGGAATTATGTTTAAAGTTCTAGATTATTTACTGTTAAGCAAAAAATTCTTATTAAAAATTAACTTTGGGTATTTACACCAACTTAAGTTTGATACATGATGAAATCATGGGTATTGGACTAAGTGAACTATCAAAAGTTAATTTAAAACCAACTACTTTAGAAGAAGCATTAGTAGTTACAGGCCAAATAGCAGGAATAGTAATCAAGTTAGACAAAATTATTGAGGATTTAACTGAAAAATTAAATTTAAATTCTAATAATTCTTCTAAGCCACCATCTACCAGCTTTAACAAAAAAGGCAAACATAAAGGTAAAGGAAAATCTGGTAAAAAGCGAGGTGCTCAACCTGGTCATAAGGGAACATATAGAGAATTACTACCACCAGAAAAAGTAGATCAATTTATTAATTGCTTACCACCAGAACATTGTGATTGTGGAGGCGCAGTCCAAGTAAATAATAATAATTTCCAAAGACATCAAGTATATGAAATACCTCAACCACATTACACTGTTACTGAATACCAAATTTTTTCTGGTACATGTAGTTGTTGTAATAAGAAACATATAGGGGAATTACCAATAGGTGTAACATTTAAAATGTTTGGGGCAAAAACATATGCACTATTATCAATTTTAACTAGCAAATACAGGCTAAGTAAGATGCTAGCAAAAAAATTACTTGCAGAACTTTTTTCTTTACCAATTAGTGTTGGTTCCGTATCTAATATTGAAGCTAGGGTTAGCCGAGCTATTTCAGTACCATATTAAGAAGTAAAAAATTCATTAAATAGTGAGCCTATAATACATATAGACGAAACTGGTTGTAAACAATCCAATAAAAATTGCTGGTTATGGGTATTAACTACAATAGGCTTAACATTATTTTTGTTAAGCCCATCTAGAGGGAGAAAAATAGCTAAAGAATTAATAGGTAAATACCAAAATAAAATAATAATATCAGATAGGTATAGTAGTTATAACTATATTCCAGATCAAAGTAGGCAGATCTGCTGGGCTCATTTAAAAAGAGATTTGCAGAGAATTTCAGAAAGGAGTGGTAGTTCAGGTAAATTAGGACATAATTTATTAAGAACTTACAGGAATATATTTAATATTTATTGTACTACTACTTATAAATATAGATTAAATCATAGTAAAACTAAAAAAAGACTTAAGAGATTAATTAGAAAATTTGAAAACTTTTTATTAGATGGTTTGATATGTGGTAATAAGAATACTCAACATACTTGTTCTAACATTATAAATGTTAGTGGATCTTTATGGACTTTTTTATCTAATCCCAAAGTAGAACCTACTAATAATCAAGCAGAAAGGCAATTAAGGCCTATAGTTATTTGGAGAAAATTAAGTTTTGGGACTAAATCTGACAGAGGGAGTCGGTTTGTAGAAAGAATTTTTACAGTAACTAGCACTTGCATACAACGTATCCCGTCTGTAAATCTGCGTAATTTCTAAATTTATTAATGATAAACTTTCTAAATTTTATTTGCATATAAAACAAAAGTTATGGCACTATATTTGAAAGCAACTAAAAAAAGAGATTGACTATGCAAAAAGTAAAATTATCTAAACCAAAATTTTTAACTTTGGATCAAGAAGCCAAACAAAAGATTATTGCTAATATTAGCAACACAAATCTTGAAGATAATGATAAAAATTTGACTAAAGAAAGTATGTTATTTATAGATGAATTAGAAAAAAAGATCAAAACTCAATCTATAACTTCTTTCCAAGAAATTAAAAATTTATTTGAGGTATACTCAAAAAAAATCCAGGCAACACAGTAGACGCTACATCACCTGCGTTGCCTGAATCAAATGTAGATAATACTAATAATGGTGATAATGATCAAACCACCGCTAAAAAAAAGAAAAACCCTAGAAACAATGGTGGTAAATATGGTTTTGATGATTATTCGAACAGTCTAACAATAGAACATGATGTTTTAGGTGCTCAATCTGGAGATCCATGTTTATGTTGCGGTATAGGTAAATATTATTATGGTGAAGATAAAAAATTATTAGAATTTGTTGGAAATCCCATTGTTAGCGTTACTAGACATAAAAAGAAGGTTCTTAGATGCAATTCTTGCGGTCACGAAATATTTTCTAACCAAAAGATAGTTAAATGGTCGGCTGAAGCCCGAAGTAGTTTAACCATACATAAATTGTACGGTACTCCATTATATAGAATTGCCAGATTACAAAAATTATTTGGTATACCAGTTGCCCCCACTACATTATGGCAACAATACAAAGAAGTACATGAAGATTGT
Organism: uncultured Francisellaceae bacterium; assembly: GCA_903907935.1. Lineage (GTDB taxonomy): Bacteria > Pseudomonadota > Gammaproteobacteria > UBA6186 > Azoamicaceae > UBA6186. The sequence continues at coordinate 19,005 of CAIVQA010000034.1, read as the reverse complement.
GCTAAATTTGTAGTAGCCGAATTATTTAGAATATCTCTGGAAGGAGAAATATTGTTAACTGATGATACTGGTATGAGAATTTTAGAAATAATGCAAAACAATAAAAGTTTGCCAGAAAAAGAACAACGCGCTTGCCATACTACAGTCATGTGTATTAAACACGCTCAAGGTAAAATTATTTTATATGTCTCTGCTAATAGATACTGTAAGGAGAATTGGTTACCTTTATTAACAAAAAGACAGTCTAAAAATAAGCTGTTAATAGTCAGCGATGCTAGCAGTCAGAGTTTTCCAACCGGAAAAGAATTAGATAAAGCTATATCTGCTGGATGTTTAGGAAATCATGGCCGACGTAAATTTGCAGATTTAAAAGATAATTACCCAAAGGAATGTAGCTATTTTTTGAATTTAATATCGGAAATATATGCAAATGAAGAAGAATGTAAAAATAAAACTCCAGAACAACGACTTGCATACCACCAAGAACATAGCCAACCAAAAATAGATGCTATCTATCAAAAAATAACAAAATTATTTGATAATAAAGAAGTTGAACCAAATAGTGATTTAGGTAAAGCCATGAACTACTGGTTAAACCATCAAGAAAAATTAACTGCCTTTTTAAGAATTGCTGGTTGTCCATTGGATAATAATTTATCGGAGTTTAATTTAAGGATCATTGCGTTGTATAGAAAAGTATCTATGTTTTTTAAAAATTTAGGTAGCGCTGAAGTAAATAGTAATATGTTTAGTTTAATTGCCACATGTGAAGCTAATAATATTAATAGTTTTGAGTATTTAAACTGGATCCAAAAAAATTGGAAAGAGGTACAAGCTAATCCAGCTAAATATGTACCATGGAATTTTAAAATTGATACAGAAAAGATCGCTATTTAAGAAGGTGGTATTGGGCGCCAATCATCACCAAAATTAACACCTTTAGGATTACCGTTGTGTATTATAGTATAAAATTCTCGGTAAATAATTTGGATAATGGTACGATCATCTTTGTTAGGCCACGATTGGAATTTGCCGGAGGAGAGCCTTTTCAGACATAACCAAAAACCTTGACCATCGTAGCATAAAAATTTAATACTAGTTTTAGTGCGATTGCAGAAGGCAAAAATTGTTCCTTCTAATGGATCTAAAGATAGTTTTAATCTGCAAAAAGCAGCGAGTGAATCAATGCCTTTGCGAAAATCAACTGGTTGGGTAGCCAGGAAAATTTTAGATTGAGGTGCTAATTGCAGCATATAAAATTTTTAACAATAGTTGTTAATTGTTGAGTAGATGCTTTTATAACCATAGTGGTGCCATTTGGGTGTCGTAAGGTGCAAGTAGTATTTGTTGAAATTGGTGGTTTATTAAGGCTTGATATAATTGTTGGCAACTCAATAAAATCAATTTTATTTGTTTTGACATTACTTGGTCTAATAATATTAGTTAAGCTAGCGCCATATATTTTTAGAGCTTTGGATAATTGTGTATAGCTATGCTGTTGACCAACTGATTTAATTAAATCTTTAATATTTTGTGGGATCTTAGAATAAGCCGTAGGTTTATTGGCTCGCCATAGGTTTAATTTTTCTGTAACAAATTCTAAGGTTATTTGATCATGCATGTTCTACCTCCGAATAAAAAATATTCTAAAAAATAGTTTATTAGAAGCAAAATTAAAAGTTATGCAGATTTACAGACGGGATACCATACAACAAGGAAAAAGTGCTTTAGATTTTTTACAACAAGCAGTAACTAGCTATTTTTCTAATTGCCAGCCACCACATCTATTACCAGCATTACCTGCCTAAAAATGTACATTCGAGATGGATTCCTCGACGACTACGTCGTCTCGGAATGACGGGGTGAATGGTTACCCAAGAATTATTAGTTTCAAAAATAACATAATAATTCTGAGAAGGTTTTATTGACTAGGGTGGAGCCAAATTAAATTAGCAAATGGGGCTAGGCCGTATTAGCAAACACAACCCTGTATTTGGCAAAACGCTTACGATCAATGGTTCGATTTTTAAATGATGCGATACGGGAATTCTAGTTGTCGCTAGACAGTTAAATAGAACTTATTTTCTATTTTGGCTCTTTAGAAGCCTAATTTATAGATGGGACGTACCATTTCATTGGGGTCTATATGTTCGTTAGGTATATGATCAGATTCTAGAGAGGTATTAGGAGCTGGATTATGATAGTTCCATAGTAAAAATTTTGTCTCAGTGTTTATCGAAAAATTAATTTTTGCTTGGCGTTGTTTAAGTAATGCAACATCTATTGATGATAATCCATCTACTTGATCCATACATGCCCCTTCAACATATAAAATATTTTGAGGCTCTCCCCATAGTAATAATACTTGAAATTGGGCGTTTTTTTGATATAGTAACCAATAATGTATAGATCCATCGGAACTTCCTGTTACTAAAAATGACTGACTGGCTCTCATATTCAAACATACAGAATTTATTTCAAATAGTTCTTTTAATACCAACAAGCAATCTCCAGAAAAATTCCAAATTCTAAGAGTTTTATCATCGCTAACAGAAGCTAACCATTGTTTATCTTGACTAATAACAACGCTATTAACACAGCTCTTGTGGCCAGTTAAAGTGTTTATTAAAGTACCTCTTTGAATGTCCCAAATACGAATAGTATTGTCACTTCCTCCAGAAGCAAAATATAAATTATCTTGACTTATAGCAATACTTAAAACTTCGTTTAAATGTCCTGAAAAAGTTTTCAACAAAGCTTTAGTGTTAATATCATAAATATGAATGTCGTTTCCAGCAGATACAATTAACTCAAAATTGATAGAATTGAAATTAACAGTGCGTATTGAATGTATGTATAAACTCCATAAAAATAAAAATTTACTCTTTTCTCTTTCATTTTTGTTTTCCACCAAGATAATGAGCATATCGCGCGAACATGCACAAGCTATCAAGCGATCATCGAAACTGATACTAATGCTGAAAACCCCAAAGTAATATTGACCATCAAACCATGTTTCTAACAAAGTGCCATTTTTAATATCCCAGAAGCGCAATGTCCTATCTGTATTTGCCGTGACTAACCAAGAACAACTCTTATTAATGGCAATATCAATAGAACTTGTTGAACATTGCATATGATTCACCATGATACCACTATTAGCATCCCAAATTCGCACAGTATGATCCATTCCTCCGGACACTATCAAATTACCATTTAAACTGTTGGCAAGACACTTAATTGAAGCCGTATGTCCTTCCAATCTTTTTAATATTTTGCTGTCTTTTATTTTCCAATAGCGTAACGTTTTATCATCACTACCACTAATCAACCAGTTTCCATCAGGACTAACGTTAATACTTGTAATATAACCAGTATGACCAGAAAATGTCCTTAATAAAAAGCCATTTTTGCTGTCCCAAATTCTTATGGTTTTATCTGTGCTACCAGATGCTAGCCAATCATCATTAGGGCTGATTACAAGGCTATCAACAGAACCAGTATGTCCTACCAACACATGTAATAAATTACCATTTCTTGTATTCCAAATTCTTATTGTATAATCTAAACAGGACGATGCTAGCCATCGATCATTATAGCTAATGGCGACACTATTAATCCAGTTTGTATGCTCATATAAAGTGTGTATCAAAGTACCTTCCACTATATTCCAGATACGTATAGTCTTGTCTTCACTGCCTGATGCTAACCATTTGTTATCATGACTGATTGCAATACTTTTAATTTCATCGGTGTGGCCTTCTAATGTTTTTAGCAAAGTACTAGTTTTTGCACACCAAATACATATAAGATTATTTTCACCACCTGAAGCAATCCAAAGATCATCGAAGCTAATTGCAATACAATTTATTGAATTTTCATCTTTCTGTAAAATTTGTATCAAGTCACCTTTTAATACTGACCAGATTGTTATGGTTCCATCACGATTTGCCGAAACTATCCATTCCTGATTTTTACTCATAGCCATGCTTGTAATGATGTCTGTAGCATCTAATTGATATAATAAGGTATTATAATCATCCACGTTCAGCAAAAAAATTGTGCTTCCTGCGGCTATAGCCAAGAGCTTTCCATTAACTGAATAACAACAGGCACTAATATCACTTAGCGTTTGTAAATAAGGCCGTTCACCAAAATCTACCCATCTCATTTGCGCCTTAATTAAGTTGGCATTTCTTAAATAAATTCCTTGTAGTTTTATACAGGTTAAATCTGCATTTTGGAATAAAGTGCTATCACAAATAGCTCTACTTAGATCGGCATTAGGTATACGTATATGAGATAAATCCATTCCAGAAAAAGATACTCTTCCCGAGTTTAAAATTGTAATTGCTGTTGAAGCTACTTTATCTGAATCAGGCCACTCTTTTAAGATACTACCAGAGCCTTTAACTATTATTAACAAACACCACTTTAAGGAATCATCATATAAAACTTTTTGAGCAATATCTATAATTGGTACTTCATATTGCAGCATTGAATAAAGCAAAGAAATTCTTACAAGCCGTACTTCTTGTTCGATTAAAGATGGTACTTCTAACTTTAAGGAGTTTACTATAATATTTAATATCTCTTGGGTAATTGCTTTCAATGTTTTTGTAGAATTTACTGTTTGGGGTGCCTTTTTCTCTATAAAAACAGTCTTTGAAAAATTAATTTCTACATTTTTTTTATATATTCTAGTAGATACAGCAGTACTATACATGGTTCAACAATGAGGTCTATTTCGACTATCACACTGATCCTGTGACTGCCTCACATCTGAAAATTGTCCTTGTGGTGTAGAATTTATTTCCATAGATGCGTGAGAAAACAATGTAGGTTTTGCACCATGTAAATCATCAGCGCTAGACACAGATCCTTCATATTGATGACCAGTAAAGTAATAAGGACCTGTCTTTGAATTAAATAATATCTCTGCAAACTCAGTAATACTATCGTTTCTTGCTTTACCGATCGCCTCTTCTTCTTCATAACCTTTTTGCTTATATTCAACAATTAACCGTGACTGTATTTCACTCAATTCCACCACATTAATACTATTAAACTTATCTAAAAAAGTATCATGCACAAAAGACCATATTTTTTTATCTTTATCATAAATTAAAAAACAAGTTAAATGGCTTCTAATAATTTCTAAAAATTTCAATTGCTCTTCATCATAAAGCCTCTTAGGTCTTCCAAAAAATGACTCTGCCCATACAGGGCCTGCTCCTTCTTTATTGTTGTCCCAAACCACTTGGCAAGCATGATTTTCTAATAATACTTTACATAGATTTAATAAAAAATCTAAACACTTTTCTTTAAAATTTTCATAAATTCCATACACTTGTTTAAAATCTTCTCTCACTAAATTATCTTTCAGGTAAGCCAGGAAAACATCTCTTTCAGTAACTTCAAGAAAAAGATCTGGACTATCTTCTTTCTTAGCCGCATGCCATTCAGATATAATAGGTAACACTTGCATAGTCATTTCTAACAATAATGGTGTTCTAATAATTGGCTTTAAACTGGAGATTTTCTCTAATTCTTCGTTGTATTTGGTAATTGTCCAAGTACTAGGATCTTCCTGTGAACGTTGTCGCACATATACCTCAATATATTGATTGATTTGTTTTTGATTAAATAATGCAACTTGTACTGTGCGCAGTAAATCATAACAAGGTTTTTCTGATTCTACAGGTGAAAAATATCTTCTATAATCACGCAAGTTTCTCAAAAAAGAGCTTCTGCAATTAATTATAAACTTGGCGTTTTTCCATTCCTTTAATTGATTACTTTGATATAGATTCGCTAAATGTCCTGGATTTTCTCTAAAAGATGCAATTTCATCAAAACCATCTAAAATAAAGAACACGCTAGATCGTTGTTTCAAAAAGTCAATTACTTCATTAACTGCTGATCCAAATTTATGCATGAAATATTCCTGCATAAGATTTTGAGTAGGATCCTTGAGGGTTGGTAAATCGATAAAAATGAAAATAGCATTCGATACAGGAAAGTTTTTTTCCTGCCATACACGCCACTGTAAATGGTACCCAAAAAGACTTTTCCCTGTACCAGCCCCTCCAGCCAATAATAGGATTTTTTGTGGGTTTTTAGGCTTACAAAATTCAAAAATGTCTATTTCTAATAGAGGTAGATTATCATCTGTTACAGGTACTATTCGAGGATCATGGTCAAATGCACAGCTAAAAGGAGGCACATATAACTTTTCTGTGAATTTATTCTTAATATGTAAAGTATGGTAACCTGCGCTTTCTTCTAGTTTTTGTAATATCAATGTTGGACCTAGCTGCCCTAGCTGCATAATATTTTGCTGTGCTATACCAATTACGGTATCAACATAATCAACATGTGCTCCATTACCAAGACACATACCAATACCATAAATGTTCTGCTGTAAAGGTACGGTTGTTGAAGGAGTTGAAGAATCCCGTGGTTCCTGACTCCCTAGGCTAAAGGGCGTGGACTTTCTCCTGGTGCTCTTTCTCTTATTTGAGCTCCCAAAAGTTCTTCTTGGTTAACTCTTGAAGAAAGAGATGGACCTGCAACTTTACTACTATAGCTAGGTGTTATTGCTTGTGGAGTTGTTCGTTGAGTTGCCTCCACACTAATTCCATGTACTATTGGATGAATTATACTTCCAGCACAACTTGCGTCAGGTGCCAAGATGTACGCAGAAACTTGTCCAACACCTTCTTTTGCTTTTTCTAAAATTTGCTTAATTACATCTATATCTTCTTGTGATGTACCTTCAGGAATAGCTATACTTAAAGCAACTGCTTTAGCATTTTCTATTACTCCACCTGCTAACAGCTGCGCACCAGGAGCTAATATAGCTGCTATAATTTCTAGGTTCTCTGATGGCAAAGAATTGATCAATTTTTTAATTTGAGATCCTTTTTCTTCTAGAAATTTCGATAATTCTCTACGAAAAGCTGCCACTTCTGTATCGTATATTACTAGGAAAGTATTTTGATTATGCGTTATCAATTGATAGTTTAATAAATAATTAACAATATTGTTATCCCGTATAATCTCTTCTAACTTTTGTTTTGCATTATCTTTATTTTTTTCTCTCCATGATTTAAAAATCACTAAAAATTTTTGCATGTCTTCATTAAAATGCTTAATAGGCAATATATTATGAGTGCTTAATTTTTGGTCTAAATCATAGTGAGCTTTATACAATAATGTAAAATATTCTCTATTACTTAATTCTTCACCTACTGGTAATGAATAACTTCCATCGTTAAATGTAGCCACTTCAAAAAATTTAGACATTTGTTGATCTGACAAATTATTTACTGGCCAATCTATCAAAAACTTTCGTTCATCAAAACTTTGCTTACCATTCAAACATTCAAGTATACCAGACATAATATGTGCTTGCTGTGTATATCTTCCTGGTATGTAACCAAACTTTCCTAATTTAGGAGTTATTGTGTACATAGTTCCAACATGATGGTTATAAGTATTAATTAAATTTGGATATGTTACATAACCAATAATATCTAAGTTATTTAAGTCTATAGCATGATCTTGTAAATTAGATTGTAATTTTTCTAAACTTTCTTTAGAGCCTGGACTTTCAAATGTTAAAGCATTCACTTTATCAAACCCATCACGTTTGCAATAAAATACGCTTAATTCAGCTAAAAATGCTCCTAACGAATGTCCAGTAAAAGATAAACTGTAGTTTTTCTTTTTTGCTAACCTAATGGCTTCGCTAACCAGCTCAAAAGCTGCTTCTTTTTGTGGAGAAATGTTATTTAATACTATACCACGTATATCTTCTATCACTGCTCCAATACTATTGGTTCCTCTATGAGCAACTACTATGTGGTTTTCTTTATTATTAATATAAATGGCTCCAAAATATCTTGATTTATCGGCACTTACTTTTTTAACCACCCAATTTTTTTCAGATTGTAAAGTATCATCTTTTTTAATATCGCCGTATACATGATTACTCATCAAAGCATAAATATAATCAACTGGACGTTTATCTTCTATTTCTTCTAAATTCCAGGCATCTAATGTAACAGTATCAGTCAGCATAATAATTACCTCCAAATTAGTTGATGTTTAATAAAATCATTCAAAGATTAACTTAGAATAAACAACTAATCTAACAAAACTTCTTTTCAGAATATTTTTGGTTCTATGAAACGATTTTAACATAGCCCTCAATCCCAATTTAACTTCTTACCATTCTCTAAATTCTTCTAAAGACCAAAATTTCGTCTTCTTAGAATTTAACTTATAGTATTTTTTAGTTTGTCGCAATATCGTATTTATACGATATTGTAGGTGACACTATAATATACGCTGTTGTATACTACATATAGTATTCCTACTTTACAAAAAACTTCACCATAATCTCATTTTTAGTGTGGCAATTTAGTTTTTTCTTTAAATTATCAATATATGTTTCTGCTGTCCTAGTAGTTAAATGTAAAAAATTAGCTATTTGTTTAGTGATTTTATTTTGTAAAATCAATTCTAAGCATTGTACTTCTCTACCTGATAAAGAATACTGCTCTTGCAATCTCTTAATTTTATAATATTTGGCATTAATACTATCCAAAAACTCTTGCTCCATTTCAGCAAAAATAAAATTTTTAGTTTTAAGAACTGGTGCTGGATGATCTTCAATAAATTCTTTTGGTATCTTCAAGTGTTCGGTTTGATTAATTAAGTAAGCAGCATGATCATTAAAATAAAGAATAAATAATTCCAAGTATTCTTTATTTATATATAACGAATCTAATACTCCAAAGATATATACTCTTCTTACCTTTTGGTGATCTGCAATATAAATAATTTGATCAGATGCTTTGCTTAATGCAAACATCCTTTCATAATAATCTTTAATTCCTTTTGATTTTGGTATAGCAGAAACAGCATATAATCCTTCATTAATTATTTTATATGGTGATAATGCTAGTTCATACTTTAATCCATTATAATTAATAAAATCTCTAATCATTTGATCATTATTAACTAAACAACTAATGTAATAACAACCAGTTAATTCTGCATATATAAAATATATTACTCCTAGCTTATTTAAAGGTTCGGTAATTTCTATAACATCATTAATAAATCTATAAGTAGAAGATTTTTCATAATCATTTACCGAAATAACCATAAATCCTCTTACTGCTGCTACTTAAAATTTATCGAAAATTTACAAATATGGACTGCTGTTATTATCTTTGTTGGGGTACAGTACCTGTTGTTCTTCTTCTGTTCATAGTAAATTCTTCTTTAACAAGACTTCCTACTTGAGACAGTCTATCTAATTGCTTTTTATATTCTTTAATTTGATCCAACGATAACGTATTAAAATTATCTATGATATCAGGAATTTGATCTATTTCTGTATTAAAAATTCCTTGAAAATATTCTAATTTTTGTTTTATGCCTACATTACCTATATTAATCATACTTTGTGCTATAAAAAAAATTTCAAAATTATTTTTTAATTCTTCTTTTTGTATTTTTATTTCTTCAAATCTTTTTTGCTTAACTTCTATAATAGCTTTATCAAATTTTTCTTTACAAACAAGAACACTAGATCTATTTCCATCAACAAACGATTTTAAAAGACTTTTTGGTTGTGTTTTACCGTTAGGCTCATTAGGAAGAAGTACTCCTGTTGCACTTATATACTTAAACTTGTCTATTTGTTTTCTAAAATATTGTTCAAAAGTCAACCCTCTTTTTTCCTCTTTAACGGAAAAAATTTCTTCTTTACCCAAAGCATTGGTTTTCTCTATAAAATGCAATAGTTTAATGCGATCATTTTGCATAGTTTTATAAATTTCTTGTTTTTCTACTATAGAAAGTGTTTTTACTTCATCAGAAGTAAGAATAGTCTTTTGTTCATTGATTTTTTCTACTAATTGTTCAACAGTTTTATAAATATTATAAAATGCCTTATAATTATCGTCCCATTGGTCGTAATCAACACCATCTGCTGGCACTGGAACATAAATCCCAGATTTTTGTGCTGCAAATTCCAAATTGCTTTTCACTATTTCTACAACTTGATCTGCAATTATGATCCCATTTACTTTGTTATTTACCAATACTTCCTTCTCGGCAAACTCAAGTAGTTCAAGAGAATCTTTTTTTTCACTCCATTCATCTTTTTTCATCTTAGCTAATAAAACATCCAGTTTTTGTTTCTCTGTATATTCTGCTTTTAAAGATTTACGATATAACTCTCTTCCATTATAACCGAAATCAGAAAACCATTTACTATATTTACTAGATTGTTCTTCTTTTTTGTTTAGCAAAACTCCAGGATTTATCGTTACTTGTAAGTTATGGAATCCTTCCATTAATTGACCTAAAAATCCTCCATTTTCACCTTGAAATAGCTGTTTAAACATATCAACAAATGGTTTAAAAAAATCTTTAAATGTTTCTATTTTAAAGGGTTGATCTATATCTTTTTTGACACGTATAGATATACTGGCATAATATTTTTCTAATTCTATTATAGATTTATTTTTAAAATGTTCTATAAGTCCTTCTTTTAATATTTCCCGATCTTTTGTTGCTTCACCGCTATAAAATTCTTCTAAATATGCTAACCTTTCAGACCAATCTTCTGCAAAAAATTTATCTCTTAATATTGTTTCAACAATTTTATTAATAAGAATTCTTTGTTTTTTTTGTTCAATCTCGTTATCTAAAGGCATTATATCTGCTCTCTTAATTTTAGCTTAATTTAATATTTGTTAATCATATTATTCTAAATTAATTATATTCTTTCTTTCATCATGGATTTTATCAGCGATATTAAAATTAGACATCAGTACTTTAATCCTTATTAAAAAACATTAAACCATGCGACAATAAGTCTTAATAATTACATTTCCTGATTTTTATAGAAATTCTCATGAAAGTTTAATTTTACATTAATATATATGTTTTGTTGCTGTCAAGCACTTTTTGAAAAAATTTTTAAACTTTTTTATTTTTAAAAAATTATTAAAGCCATTATCATTTAAAACCTTAAACGATTTTTAATCTTAACAGAAGCATAATTTTTTTCTAAAATTACTCGAAGCTTTTCTAGTGCCTTTGTTTCAATTTGTCGTACTCGTTCTATTGTTACCCCAATTTCACTGGCAATTTCTTTTAAAGTAGCATCTATACCATTAACTAAACCAAATCTTCTGGTTAAAACAGTTCGTTGTTTTTCGTTTAGCATACTTAAACAGTTATTTAAATATTCTTTAGTACTGTTATTTTCTAGTTCTTTTTCCGGGTCATAGCTGTTATGATTGGGAAGTACCTCTAATAGTACTTTATCATCGTTATTTCTTAACTGAGGATCTAATGATAAAGGGATCTCGCTTACACACAACAGATCATTTACTTTTTGCGGATTTATATTTAATTCTTTAGCAATATCTTCAAATGATGGTTCACGATCTAATTTTTTGGCAATTTCTTTAGCTGTCTTCAAGTAGCTATGCAATTCTTTAATAACATGAATTGGTAGCCTAATAGTACGACCTTTATTCATTATTGCTCGGTTAATAGCTTGTTGGATCCAATAGGTTGCGTAAGTTGAGAATCTAAAACCTCGTTCCGGATCAAACTTTTTTACCGCATGCAAAAGACCTAAATTGCCCTCCTCAATCAAGTCTAGTATGGTTAATCCACGATTTACATACTTCCCTGCTATGGTTACTACCAACCGTAAATTGCATTTAACCATATAATTTCTAGCGTTAAGATCCCCTTTTTTAGCCAATCTAGAATAATGGACTTCTTCAGTTGCGGTTAGCAACGGTAATTTACCAATATCATTAAGATATATTTGAATCAGTTCATCGTTCTTGTTAATATTACTACTAATAGGTAGATCACCAGCATCATTAGTTACATAATTATCAATAACAGCAAAGTTTAACTCAGAAGGATCTTCTAGCTCTAATAATTCTTGATCACAATGTTTAGTGGTTTCCATTTCAACTCTATAATTATTTTGTAGTTTTTAATAAATCAAAATTTTAATTTTTTCTAGCTTTCTCTGCCTTTTTAGTTTTTACTCTCTTTTTAGTCTTTAGTTTCTGGATTTCTTCAATAGGCAATCCAGTTTCTGCAACCTGAGCGACATATTTGTATCGATTATATATTATTTCTTTGTTTATATTAAAGTTCCCTAGGCTAATTAAAAATGTTTTCTAATGGCTCTTATACTGGTGAATATGCAAATTTCAATTACTCATTCCTCTAACTACTCCTCATTGTTTATCCACCGTAATAACATCTGCCGGACGAATTATTTTACCATCGCGTTGATAACCCTTTCTACAAACCTCAATAATACTATTTGCCGGAAGATCTCCTAAAACTGGTCTTGTTTCAAGCACTCTGGTTTTACCGACTTCAATTTGACCATCTTTAAATGTAATTTCTTCTACTCTCCAGTATTGAAGAAGAGCAATTAGCCTTTTTTCAATTTTCTTGATAACTAGCCAGGCATTAGTTTCATCATTAACACCCATATTCGATTCAACTGCGGTTATCATATCAAGAAGATCAATAATTCGTAAAGCGGAATCTTGTAAAGTATTTTCAAAATTATTTTGATCATTTTTTAATTTTTCTTGTAATTCAATATGAGATCTTTGTAGTTCAGAAATACGATTTTCAATTTGAATAATAGTTGGTACCATAGAATAGAGAGTATTAGTTTTCATTTAAAAACTCATCTCTAAAAGGGAAATTAACTAAAGGGAGAAATGGGCACTCTTCAGATCCAATATTGTGATCTTCATAGCTTAAGTAACGAAAATAGTGATGCAAAAATCTTTGCGCAGGATCAAATAGTTCACTTTGTGCCTGCCTAAATATGGCCATTTTCTCCGGCTGTTGTTGAATTAACTTCATTACTTTTTGCATAATAATTTGTTTAGAGTCAGTAAAGGTAACATCAAGCACTATAAATGGATCCGGACGTGATAATACCGACCCTTTAGGAAAAGACGCACTAGATAACTGCTCTGAATTTACATCGTAAGGAAGGATCTCAGGGATAGCAGCAACAGATAATTTTAATTTTTTAACAACCTCCGGAATACTATAATTACATAAGTACTCTTTGCAGGTATAACATTCACAATTAAAATCAAAGAGATCTTCCAACTCGATTAATTTATTGATTGCTTTATTAGTTACCAGAGTTTTAATATGCTGAAAAAATTCTTTCGATAATCCAGCCGCAACCAAAAGACAAGAGTCGACAATAAGCGTAAGATGGGAGTTTAAAGCAGGTTGATCTTTAATTTTTTTGATGATCTGTTTAGATCCTTTGTTGTCATTAAGAGTTAACAAAAATTGTAAACACTCCTGTTGTCTATTGAATAATGCATCGATCTGTTCTTCAAATCTATGGTCATTTGTTTGATGAGCAATACTTTTTATTACCCCTAAATTTAAATTTTTTCGATTTTTATGTTCAACATGTAATACTTGAATTGATCTTTTAATTAAAATATTTCTAATTTCCGGATCTTGCAGTACCGGATCGAATTCAAGCAATATTTGCCAAAATTCAGGGGTTATATTTATTTCAGCATTAATTATAAGATGTGCTGTTTGTATAGCAACGTCTCTAAATAAACTCATAGGCTCAATTAAATTTTCAAAATCAGTTATTTGAACTAATCCATTTAAAGCTGATTTTTTAATATTGGTAGCACGTAACATTATTGCTAAGCGAAGATAAGGGTGGATTTTATTTTTAGGAGCTAATTTTAAAATACTATTGATAGTAGATAACTTATCGCCGCTAAATGCCCAAATAACAGCGTTAAGAGTATTAACCTGATACGTTTCCAAGAGTTCTTTGTTTAAAGTGGCCAGCCAAGCTAAAAACTTTTGTCCCACTCGCCCATATGTAATATCATAAGTGATCAGATAACTTGGAGTTGGTATAAGATCTAAATTTGCTACACCACTACCAACAACTAATTGTAAAACACGAATTAAAATACTGGCTTCATAATCAACAAATTTTTCAAATAAATTTTTATCCCAAGCTAGCCTCGGTTGATTTTTGTGTTCCAGCTTAAAAAAGATAGCTTTGATTTCATTGGCAAGAACACGAATTTGATCAGCTATATTATTATGATATATTGAATTTCGTATGATTAGACAAGCTCCCCCAGTTAAAACATAACCAATAAAGGCTGCAATGTTGCTAGGTAATTTATTGTCAGCTTGAAAAAACATCAACTTACTTAAATTTTCCACCAAAATCCCTGATAATTCCTTTTTAGATCCTTTTAAAATACGCTCTAATTGTTCATAATCATGCTTTTGCCATAAAAAATCGAATAGGTGCTGTTTCAAGGTAGTATAGATCCGACTTTGCGGCATTAAACTCTGTGCGACTAAAAATAGGGTATAGAGAGTTTTTTCAGATAAGTTCTCTTTTTTAAACAAAAAATTTTGATCTTGAAAAATATTAGCCATAATAGATCCACAATCTTCTTGTAATTTGGTATGACCTTTGGCTGCTAGTGGCCATAAAGTAAACAGTGCTTTTAAGTATTGCTGTTGGCATAATAAAGAATAACCGTAGATATATCGATCTCGATTTGTTAATACAGATCCTTCGTTTACTATATTTACAATTTCTTTAAAGCGTTTGCCTTTGATCAGCTCAAGGGAAATAAGATGAGGAATTTTTAGCTTTTGCTGAGTCTTTTGTTTGTAATTCATCGTTATTCTTCTCTAACAGATGATGAGGTAGGCTCTGTTTTCCGAGAAGACACAGCAATAATATCGGTTAATTCTTGTATCTTTGCTTGTAAGGCTTGATTTTCCTGCCGTTGCTCAATAATTAAATCAAGCTCTTGTTTTATTATGGAACTCATTTGTTGCAACTCTGCAACTCCAATTTCAGATTTAGCTGATCTGTAATTATCACGAGATCCTGCATGCTCTAAAAAAGTTAAAAATTTCATTCCAACAAAAATACCAAATACCATACATATAAGAAAAAAAAACGATGGTATTATTTGCAAAATAATAAATATACTCGATAATTTTTTTGGTGCCACTTCTTCTGATCTTAGCTCTTCATTTTTCATTTGGATCTCCTCACTAACTTCCAATAGTAAACGATGCACCTTAAGATCTGAACCACATTGAATGCAAAATTCAGCATCTTGATATTTGGTATTATTTGTGCTGCAAGCCGGGCAAATCACAAAATAACGTCCCGATCAAAGCGTTTACTTGGAAGATTAGACCATGATATTCTTGAAATAAGTTCATAAAGAGTTTCTCTGGCACTATCCGCCAAACTGTCATTATGGTGCAAATGTAGATCAGCAAACTTTTTTGCTTGACTACGAATTTGCCTTGCTTCATATGGATAGTTAGTTTCTATAACTGAAGCTGCATTTTCTGCTCTTGCTAGATCAGCTGCTATTGGTATGTCAACATAAAAACTATCTAATGCATCTTCTAAATTCTTAAATTTGGTAATATCGTCTAGATCTTCTAATGCCTGTTTGAATTCTGTTAAAATATTTTGTAACCGCAGCTTTTCTACACTGGAAAAAATACCGGCCAATGATCCGGTTTTTTGGGCATCTAACGCAAATTCATATAGACCGATAGGCGCAAGGTTTCTTTGTTGACAATCTTTTAAGGTGTTAATTTGCTTCTCTGCTTTTTGTTTTTGGGTAACACGAGTTTCTCCGGTAATAGGATCGCTTGCAGCAAGTATGGTAGAGACAATAGTACGGCTTAAACGTAGCACATCATATTCTATATTTGAACTCCGACAAGAAGTAATAATTGAGGAAAGGGTATTCTCTAAATCATTATAAAGTTTGGAGGTAAGACCACCACGTGCTATTTGAGATTCTACACAGAACTCTTCATTTTGTAACATTTGAGCTTTCATAGTAATTATATTATCCTCATCAATAGAAAAACCTAACTTGAATTCAGTAAGATCATTTTTTTTGTTTAGATCTATCTCATTATCTTTTTTATGAAACCAAAGTTCTCCAACAGCGTCCAACACTCCGTCTACCTCATTAAATACCCTAAGTCTAGCAAGCAATTGTTCGCTATTAGCAAACTTTAGCCTTTCTTCCACATTGATTGGTAGAGGAGTATTCCTCGCTACTAATAGATGCCTTTTTCCACCAGCTAACTGTAAATAATAATCGTGGGCAGTAGAATGCATCATGGAAAATGTTTGTGGCTCTATAGTTTCTTGACTGATCATTTTTGCTGCCATCAGTGCAGCACCTTCGGCAATAGCAAGCATGGGTCTGGAATGCACTATAACTTTTTCTGAGCCAAACATATTTTTTAATTCATCTTGAATTGCTACAATAAGAGATGAGCCCCCAACCATCAATACCGTATCAATAAGATCAAGATCAAAACGAATTTCATGTAAGATCTGTTTTGCAATATGAGATACTCTCTGTACGATTGGCTCAATAAGCTGATCAAATTCTGCTCGATTTACGGTAACATCAATATCAATTAATTGATTTTTTTCATCCTTTAATAGACCAAACACGCTAACTGTTACAGAATTTTTAAAACTTAACTCAATTTTTGCTGCTTCCGCCTTCTCTTTTATTTCAACCAAAAAGCGTACTCGATCTATATGCGTCAGTAAATCAATAAGTTCCGTAATAGGTTTACAATTGGCTGCCTGTTCAGCACAAGAAAAAATGTGATCAACAAGAAGCTGATCAATGTTATCTCCTCCAAGCCACATATCACCACCTTTAGTAATTTCCATAAAGCTCCCACCAGCCAAACTTAAAATAGAAATATCAAAAGTACCCCCACCAAGATCAAACACCATAATTGTACGAAAATCATCTTTACCAAGATTTTCTATACCAAAAGATAAAGCTGCAGCGGTTGGCTCAGGAAGTAAGCGCAAAAGTTTTATGCCAGCATAGTCGCAAGCAGCACGAGTAGCAAATTTTTGGCGATCAGAAAAATAAGCAGGAACTGTCACCACAGCTTGATCTATTTTGCCTTGAAGTTCTGCTTCACCATCCTGAATAAGTTTTTTTAATATGATCCCTGAGATCATTTCCGGGGTATGCATTTTTCCACCAAAAGGAATGTATATGGAACCAGGCTCGGACGCTTCGGTTATAATTTGGTAACTTACAGCATTATTCTTAATCATGCGTTGTACTTCCGCGTCTTCAAAATCTCTACCCATAAGCCGCTTTACAGATCTGATAGTTTGCTCCGGGTATTGTTTTAATAAATTAGAAGAATGACGACCAACAACAAAATCAAAAGAGGTATTTTCAGGATTAAAAATTGCAGTTACAGAAGATGGGGTCAATTCTTCGCCTTCAGCATTACGAATGATAGAAACATTTATTTTCTTTATGCTCATTACAGAATTCGTTGTACCTAGATCAATACCTATTGTCATTCCCATCATTTTATCTCCACCTAATAAAGTTACATATGAGATCACTAAAATTATAAAGTAACATTGCCAAATGAAAATTCACATTTAAGCTGATTTTCCGGTAACGTCTGGCTTTTCTAATTGTAAATAACGTTGTCTAGATGCACCGTCTATGGCCTTAACTGCAATATCTTGAACTTGTAAATTAGCTTGATTCGCACGTTCGGTAAATTGACCGATTTGTACCTCTAAATTGGCAACTTTAGCTTCTAAGTTTGCAATTGTTTGTTTATATAATTTACTTTCACCTTCCATTTTGGTTTGTACTAATTTTTCTTCATATTCATATTTAAAGTTTAATTTTTGAGTAATATTATTTTCAGCATCTAAAATAGCTTGTTGTTTTTCTGTTGGAAAACTTTGTACTTTTTCTTTAAGTGTTATAAGCTCTTGTTCGGCAGCTGATAATTTTTCTTCGCGCACTTTAAACTCTTGTTCTAATGCTAAAAGTTTTTCAGTTAATTCTTTTTCTAATAATTGCTTTTGTTCTAAATAACAATCTTGTTCCTTAGCTCGCGTTAAATTGCGTTTATAAATATAATCTTCTTCTTCACGAGTTTTAAGTTTTTTAGTTAAATTTTCTTGTTCTTTAGTTATTAACTCAAATTCTTCCTGTTCTTTTTTCCAACTAGCACGTTTTTGTTGCATTTCTTGTTCAAATATAGCAGTACGTTCTTTTATGTCTTTTTCAAAATTAGCAGACTTTTCTTTTTGTGCTAATAATAATGCCGCTAAAGTATTAGCGTTAACTTTGATTTCATATAGTTCTTCAAGTTCTTGTTTTTGAATAGTAATTGCTTTCTGTAAAGTAATTAACTTTTGATTTTCAGTTAATAATTGATCTTCTAGATCTTTAAGAGATTTATTAATTGTTAATTTTAAACTAGCTAAACCTTTAACAATCTCGTCAGGAGAATCAATGGTTGCCGCTTCCACTATAGCCTTTTTGTCAGCAATAACTTTTTCTTCTTGTTTGTTTAATTTTTTAGTTTGTTTTACTTTTTCTAACAATTCATGATAAGCATCTAAAATTTCATTTTTAGTATTTTTAACACTGATCTCTTCTATCATATTTTGCCAATAATAAATAATATACCTATATTTCTAAATTAATCTATTTAAATTATATAAGTCAACAATTTTATAACAGATCATTAAATAACATCTTATCCATGAAATCTGTCATTTCAAATATGTTATTATTTTTAAAAAAAACCAAATCGATCCGTTTCTTTAAATCAAAAAGATCTTAGATCATACAATTTTGTTTAGAGTATTGTTTAAGATTTAAAAATCAATCCTGCTGACAACATTTTACTTTGCTCAGTTTCCAATTGTTCAAAATGTAATACTCCATACAAAAAACTTATAGTAATTGGCAACCCTATCATTAAAATACCAAACTTATTAAAATATTTTATAATATACACCAACCCTACAGATGTTACCGAATACATTACTGCTCGTGA
>CAIVQA010000033.1 GCA_903907935.1 uncultured Francisellaceae bacterium | reverse complement strand
TGATTTTGTCTTTTTTTCTTACTAATAAACATAAAACCAATGATAACACGTGTTTAAGTATGTGTAAATACTCTAATTGAGTAATTACAAAACCTAATGTTTACAATGCTTTTTAGCTACAAGTGACAAAGTCGGGAGAAAAACAATAAAAATACAGGAACTGATGTTTAATTTGATTTTTTCTGTATGACAAACTCAATACATTTATCACCATTCCAAAAATGTTTAGTAGTATTATAGAACCAAGCATTTCCAAGCAAATACTCTATCTTAAAATCAATATAAGTACTATCTAAAAGATCATGCCCCACAATTCCTTTTAAGTTAGCAAAAGGATCCATACATAATTGATAAACTATCTTATTATCCTTAACTTCTGGAAAATTTACTATAAGACCAACAGAATTATCTCTAGCAGTGATTACTTCTTGGAAACTTTTAGGATTGCCTCTCTGAAAACTAATAGCATCATATGCTTTTTTTAATCCTTTTATCATTATTTTTTTAAATAATGATAAAGCTTCATTTTTTCCATATGTTTCTTGCAAAACCAAATACATATTTTCATATAAACTGAAAAATGGTGTATTAAAATTAGCTAATTGTTCTGTCATCATAAATTTCCCCATTCAACGCTGTTGATTTCCATTTTATATTACATATTGAACCTAGTGACGTTAACCCACCTAATGCAGATAATGAAAGTACTATTCCTATTAAAAACTGCATGCCTGTTGTATTAAAGAACGTGATTGATATTAATGGAGTCAAACTGGCAAAAATTGACATGCCTAAATTATACACCAATGAAACCCCTGTATAACGAGATTGAGGAGGAAAGTTTTGTATAAAAACAGCAAACATTGGTGCTGAAATAAGAGCTATAATAATTCCAAAAATAAATTCAGCCAAAACAATTGATCTTATAGAAGAATCCTGCAATAACATAAACAACAAATATCCAGCCATTAAAAGAAGTAAGCATCCTATTTGCACTGTTTTTATATATCCTATTTTTTCTGATATAATCCCCACCAAAGGTGATAACAACCCTATCCATAAAACCCCTAAAGAAGTTACCAACATTCCTTTATTTAATCCTAACCCGGGCACGTTAGAATAAAACACAGGTAAATATGTGTTATGAAAACTTATAACCACCGAGAATGATACAGATAACAAAAACATTCTGGCGCAATTAACAAAATGGTTTTTTGCTAAGTTTATTATTGGTGTTTGTTTTATTATATTGTTTGATAATTTAAAAACCGGTGATTCTAGTGAATTAATTCTAAATTTAAAGGAAATAAAGCCTAGTATTGCTGAAAAATAAAAAGGGATACGCCAACCCCATGATACCATTTCATGTTCCGACAATATCGTTTGACAAAAAACAACTGATAATGAGCCCAGCAACACTCCAATTAAAACGCTGGAAAACATTAATGCACTTAAAATACCTATTTCTTGCATTCTAAAATACTCTGCAAGATATACTATCACTCCTCCTTGTTCACCGCTAACCGCCAAACCTTGTAATAACCTTAAGATTATTAGAATTATTGAGGCAACTATACCTATCTGTGTATAAGTTGGAATAATGCCCATAACTAATGTGCTAATACTCATTAACCCTATAGAATATAATAATGCTGGTTTTCTACCATATACATCTCCAATATGCCCAAAGATGATAGAACCTATTGGTCTAATTAAGTATCCGCCTGCAAAAACGCTAAAAGTTACTAGTAAAGATATTGTTCTGTTGTCAGATGGAAAAAAATTTTTGCCTAAATAAATTGATAAATATCCATAAATTACGAAATCATAAAATTCCATAATATTTCCAACCAACGAACCTAGTATAGCTTGATTTAAATACTTCATATGGTAGCTTAGCCTGCTGTAATTAAGATCATCTTATCGCTGGGGCATCATATTTACTGAGATACTGAGTATATATTGGCCTAATCAAACCATAACAATGATCCCCTATTTTTAAGTATTTATCCATAGATTCTATAATATCTTCTAAAAATGCTATTTCATCGCCTTTGGTAGCAAAAGAATACATGATATGAAAATTATCAACTTTTCTACGTAACACCACTCCTTTTCTTATTCCAAATTTATATTCTTTAATTTTTTTTATTTTCTCAGCATATTCTGGCACATAACATTTATCCCAAATGTATATTTTTTGGTTACGATAAATAGTAGGAGATACTGAGCCATCATAAGGCAATAATCCACTGTTTATTAATATCAAAGAAATAGCTGGATTACAGGATAAAAATGCTAATTCTCCATCAGGAGATGCAATGTTGATGGAAAAATGATCAAAATTCCTAACTCTAATAACTTCAGAATAGGCTTTTTTTAATGGATAAAAATTTCCTGCTCCAATACTAATCACGTCTTTGTGAATTTTAGGTATTTCTAGTAAAATGTTTCGTCCTCCTGTGACAAGCTTGTTCCATAAAAACTTGATTTCTAAATAAAATCAATCATATTATATACATCTATAATTATAAATAAAAATTTTTTTACTAACCTAATACAGTTATTAATCACAATAGCTATGTATGATTTTTTTTACAAACTTTAATTTAACTCTCTGGACATCGTCATGAATGATTTTTTAGAACTAACAACCTTAGCTCCTCATATTTATAATAAAATAGATAATGGTCTAATCCCTACACTAAACCAAATGGGATATATGACTACATTCTTAGACCCTTACTCGGAACAATTTATTGAATATGCCTCTACTTGCAATAACCCTGTATTAGAAATAGGAGCTGCTTACGGAATAGCTACATTGAAAGCTCTTAGCGTTGGAGCTACTGTTGTAAGTAATGATTTAGATGCAAGGCATCTACAAATACTAAAAAGTAAATGTCCAGCATCAATGCAAAATCGTTTAACATTAGTAGCTGGAAAATTCCCTGTTGTTGCTCTTCCTCACAATTATTTTGATGCCATTTTAACTGTCAGAGTCTTACACTTCTTAGACGGTCAAACTTTAAGAAAATTTTTAGCTAAATGTTACGAGCTTTTAACTATTAACGGTAAACTTTTTGTAGTAGCCGATACTCCTTACTTGAAAGATTGGCAAGATTTTACCCAAATTTTTGAAAAAAGAGTACAGAAAAAAAGTGAATGGCCAGGGCTTGTTAATAATACTAGATTGTTCAAGTCTAAGCGTATACCACAATTACCAAAATTAATGCACTGGATGGATCACAGCGTTTTACATCGCGAGTTAAAAATTGCTGGTTTTAATATAGAAAGCATAGAGTACCTTAATAGGATTGATTATCCAACAGATTCTCGATTAGACGGTAGAGAAAGCATAGGAGCGATTGCAGTAAAACTATAATTATTAATGGGAGTGTCCGTTAAACTGTGTAAATAGCCGTTAAATTTTTATACACCAGTTTAACGGACACTCCCAGTCAGTTGAAATTCTTCAAATGTTAATATATTTCTAAATGCTTCTGGTTCATAATTTCTTACAAAATTATTAAATAAAGCTTTTACTGCTGGGTGTTCTAATTTTTTCTTTTGAAACCAAGTATAAATTATTTTAACTCCACTTTTTAAGTTTGTTTCAAATTCTTTGGTAATAATTTGTGTTTTTTCTTGAGAAAACCTAGATAAAACTTCATTTATAACAGAAGCTACATATTTATTATAAAGAAGCCGCATTTCGTCATTCTTTTCCTTTCTTATTATCTCATCCTCTTCTTTTTTTCTACATTTTTCAGAAACCAACGCTTGTGTTGATTTAGTATACTTATAATCGTTTTTCAAGGCCTCTATTAAATAAGCCGATATCTGACGTATTTTACCTAATTTAAAACTTTCAGAATTTAAAACCAACATTACTTTTTCATTAACATAATTTAACTCATACTTTGATAATATATTTTCTATACTTTTAGCAGACATACCAAAGTTATTTTTCAACATATACACTAAGGTATTGTCTTTATCATTGTCGTCGTTTTTCACCTTACTATCAATATTGTTAGGCTGACAAAAAACATTTTGATTTTTTGATTTTAATAAAAATCTAATTTCTACTACCTTATTGTTTAAACGCTTAAGCTCTGGAATAACGGTTATCGAAGAATGCATGTTCACTTCGTTAATTGCCATATCTAACACCCTTTTTTTAAAATCTCTAAATATACTATATTTATTGCCATCAACTCCCATTAACTTCCTAAAAACATCCAATGAAAACCAAGGGGTTTGTGGAATTCCATAATATCTAATACAATTTTCATATAAAGCCAATCCATAAGAAGATTTGAATTTTGGTAATAAAGACATGTTGATACGACCATAAATCTCTGGTTGATAAAAAAGCTCTGTCATTATCGAACTATATTCATAGGTGCATACTCCGCCTTCAAGTTTAGCAGCGGCTAACGCTGAACTCGCCCTCCACTTATCATCTAATTTACATGAGTTATAGCCTATAACATTCCATTCTATAGTGACAACCATTAAACCTAGTAAAGCTTTTTTTATGGATTTATAATCATTACTTTTATAGCCAACCATTTCACAAAGTTTTTTGGTTTTTATACAAAATTGCTGCTTGAACGCAAGCTCTGGGTAGGCATTAAAAAGTAAAGCATTAAATAATTTTCTTTGCACTAACGTTAAGTTGTTAGAACAGTGGATTAAATTAATATGTTTTTTTAACTCTAAATTACACTCAACTTCTTTCTCTGACACTGCTAACCCCTTTTTTTATCTGGAATTATTGGTTTATGTATCTTAAATATAAATTAAGCCTCATTTGATTGATGAATCTTTTCTAAATATATTATTAAATGTTGACATAATTTTTCATAGTTAATGTGTCTAATAGTTTTATCAAAAACCATACAAGGAGCACCTTTATGGTTTATTTTTAAAGTAAACAATTTATTGCCTAAAGAAGATCTATAGCTTCTTGCTTTAGATACATAATCCTCTTTTTTATTTTCTATTAGCTCTGTTAAGCTTGCTTCTAGTTTTACTGGTGAAGTAATTGTTATTCCAATTTGCGAAGCAACTTTTAATAAAGGTAATTTTAATTGAGGTGAATCTTTTAATATAGATGCTATCTTAAGTGCAAGACTATTAGATAAATTATGAATGTCTGGAATTAACTTTACAAGATCTACAGGAATTTTTGAATATGCCATTATATCATATACTTTTGATAGAGACACTCCTATTTTTTCAGATAGATCTTTTTCATTTTTAAAAACCCCATCCTCAAGTAGTTTTTTATAAAGCATTGCATTTGAATAATTACTTATATCTTTTCTTTCTCGATTTTCAGTTTCTTGAAAAACCAAGGCTTCCTCAACTTTGGACAAATTTTTTCTAATTGCCAAAAATGGGATGTTTAATTTTAAGCATGCCTCATATCTTCTACGACCAAATATAACTTCATATTTAATTTCATTATATGGTTTTGGATGAGGACGAATTAGACCTGGTTGAAGTTGCCCGCTTTCTTTAATAGATCTTATAAGTTCTTGCATGTCTCCCATATCATCTTCTAAACGGTTAGCATATTTCCATGGCTCACAATGTTTTGGGTCAACATTCACAAGTTCATTTTCATTAAAACTGATCCCTGTTGATGTTTTAAAATATGGCCCCAAATTATTGGGATATTTTGGTGAACACTTTTTTTGTTCTAATTGATCTTCATTATCAATTCGTTTAATTTGCCCACTTCTTACTAGCATACCTAAAGGCCCAGAAGAGTGAATAGTTTTTTTACTATTATCCATAAACATCCTCCTATATTTGTGATTGGTTTGCTTGACGTAACCAAATATCTTTGAAATGTCCAATAATTTCCATATTAACATCATTGAGATGTTGCATAGCTCGTCTGTATGCTTCCCTACTACCTCGCGGTTTAGAAATATCATAAATTGTTCCTAATTCATTTGAGGCTTTAGCAACTTCAATCGTTTCACACATGTGATTTGTTAATATGTAACGCCCAAACTGTTCTCTCATCATATTTTCCATCTGTAGTGCTTCGTTACTACCAGAATGTTTAGCCAGCAATATTCTAAGGTACTCTAGCTTTTTGTTTGGTAATTCTTTAAATAGATTTCTTAGAGTAGCCGTATACATAATAAAACTTGAGTAATCATTCATGCTAGGAGGAATAGGAATAATCATACCATCACAAGCTATAATGGAATTTAATGTTAAATATCCTAAATTTGGACCACAATCAATTAAAATAACATCGTATTTATCTTTGATTAACTTAAGAGTTTCAGTTAATCTAAAAAAAGAAGAACCTAGTTGTTCAGCCATATTTTCATTTTCGTTTGGCAAAATAAGATCACAATCCTGTATAGCAAGATTTGCTGGAATAATATCAAAACCATTAAAATGAGTTTTTAAAATAACCTTAGAAACAAGAGATGGATCGTGAATTAAGGTGTTAGTTATTGTGTCCTCATATCTAAGCTCTAAATCAGGAATCAAACCAGAACTAATTAATGTAGCAGTTCCTTGTGCATCAAAATCTAGCAATAAGGTTCTTAATCCTTCCATAGCAATTTTTTTCCCTAAATCTACAGCTGTTTCAGTTTTACCAACCCCACCTTTTAAGTTTGAAATAGCTATAGTTAATGGTTTTGATTTTATCGGTCTTTTATATCGAGTGTTGGCGCTATCTCTTAAGAAATTAATAGCTTCTAGTGTAAATTTTTTAGTTGTTTTTCCATTCTCTTTTTTTTCAACCTCCATTCCTGGAATATCCGAGTGTTTTTCAAGTAATTTCCTAAAAGTTGGATCAGAAACATTTACCATTTGTGCAGCTTCAATTGCACCCCAAACTCTAGGCTTTTTTCTATTTTGTGGATTAGTTACTAAATTTCTAAGATTTAACAACATTTCATTTCCTGCTTTATAAAATTTTTCCATAAGAGCCTCAGGATTGTCTGTTCCATATGTCGTTAGATTTCTTTCTAAAATTGCAGTATCCATCTTTCACTCCATTTGATAATTTTTAATATTAAATCATATTAGCGTTGTTTTAGTGAAACTGCAAGCATTTTGCGTAATTTTATTATTATTCAAAAATAACACACAAAAGTTATTAAAATTGTTTTGTACACTATTGTGTGTTTATTTATTGTTTAATATTGTTTAATTTGTTTGTTGCGGAAAAACATCATATAAATCAATTAGATAGACGTTTGAACGAGACGGTTACAGGATATGTTGTGGCGGTTACAGGATGCGATGAGTCGTTTACAGGATGAGATGAGTCGTTTACATGATTATTTAATATTAATTTTTTCGAAGATTGCGACGTTTGCAGGATAGCTTTCTGCCACTTTTATCTTGTTTGGCGAACAATAATCTGTCGTCCTGCTCTTTATATTAACCAGTTAGTGTGAAAACAAAAACATAATACCGGTTGGCTTTTACTTTTGTAATATAGAGCTGTGACGTTTACAGGATATCAGACTAAGAATGTTCAGGGTTTTGATGTTTAGTATTACATTTGTAGCTCTGAATATTCTTAAAACAAAGTAACTGCCACTTCAAGTATATTAAAATTTAAAATATTAGAGTGTGACATTTACGGGACACAAGATAGACTTATTGTTTTTGCTGTGGTTTTTAGTTGATTTTTTTCAGGCCATGTATTTTTTGTGTATTATTGTAAATCTGATCGCCATTCTAGTTAATAGATTATCATAATTACGTTTTTTCGGAGCTCCGAATATTGCTAGAAAATAATAATTATCATAAGTATATTTATAATATTGTATGATGAGACGTTTACAGGATATTAAATTAATATCCTATTTCTTACAATCATGTTGTTTGCATAAGAATTACTATAGTTTTTTACAGATCAATAATATATAAATTTTAATTCGGAGCCCGAATATTGCTTAACATAAAATAGTAAACAAATATATAATTTAAAACATTAAAGTTGTGACGTTTTCAGGATTCAAACATCATTTTGACGAGCCCTTGTTTGTTAAGCACTAATAAAAAAACGAAAATTTTAACATTAGTTTTAAATTGTGAGCTTCGAATATTCTAAAAAATCATGTTGAAATATTTGATTAATGATTTTAACATGCAATAGCGTGACGTTTACAGGATTAAATAAAGATTACTACAGAAGAAGTTTTTGCAAACAACATTAAGCTTTAAATTCGGAGCTCCGAATTCTTTCACAATAGTAAATATTATAAGTTTGTAATTATTGAAACATTACAGTGAGACGTTTACGGGACAACAAGTTTTTGTTTTTAATTAAGCTTAGCAAGCCTAGTTAAATTGTATTGTTAAATAGCCGCTTGGTTTTTAGCTGTCATTATAACTATAGTGGCTCCATCGAACATCGTGGAATAAAGATTAACTTAGTTATAAGTTAGAGGTTCATTAATTTTTGTGTTAAATATAACTAGGATTATAGATATTCACATTTTTACTGGACAATGTTGTGGATAAGTAATTATTTTGCTGATTTTTACAGCACTTTTGCTTCTGCGCAAAATTTGCACATTTGGTAAAATGGCTTTAGTTGGTTGCGATCTGAATTAGCAAGAGATAAGTTGCCGAATAGTAAAGATTTGTAGCCAATAGAGTAATTTTTTACCGAAATTATTGTCCAAGTTTTAAAAACACTGCCGGATCTTCTTAAGTGAACCGAGTAGGGTGGTGATTGGAAGATAAAGGTTATGAGATCAATCTTAAATTTTAAAAACCGATCAATCCAACCATTATTATTGTCTCCCAATTATAAACCTTTGATTTATAAGCACTTTTTTAGCCACTGCAATCATCTATGAACAAAACCAAAAAAATTCCACGTGGAACCCTGCAATTTCTGCTAATTAATCTTACCAGAAGTAAAAAGCTTGTTATAAATAATATTGGTTTATTGTATGCCCCATTCTGGTTTTGGTGGTTTTTTTTAATTAATTTTAAATGCTACAGGTTTTGGTAAATAAGTTAATACTTCTTGTTCAAGATCATGTGGGAGTATAGATGATTTTATTTCCTTAACCTTTGATTTACGGAAGCAAAGTAGGACGGTTTTAGCCTGTTTTTTATATGCCTGCATTCGTTCATCAGTGATAGCTGAGCTTTGTAATAATTGCAATTGTTTTTCGGTAAAAGTAGTATCCATTCCATTTCTATGTGAAAGTTCTTTTAAGCGGTTACATTTTATTAATAATTTAAATATTGATAGAAAAACAGCTTCGCTCATGGGAAAATACCTGTTTAATGTGTAAGTATTGCAAATATCAAGATTTTCTAGGTTTTTACAGTTAGATATAGAATCGAATAAATCGCTTGCACAGTCTTCTTTAGTTATTGGGTTTTCCAGAGCATATAATGAGTTGTGTTTTAAATATAGTTCTTTTAAAAAAGGCAGGTTTTTGAAAATAGAACATACAATTTGAACTCTTGTATAGGAGCTTTTATATGTTTTTTCAGCACAAATTGTTCCCCCAATATTTAATTCGCTTAAATCTAAAGATATCAAACGACACAGGCATTTAATCGCATTAAATAACATTTTTAGTTTATGGCTATTTAAATTTACATGCTGATGGCGCAAGGATAATTTGAAAAGGTTTATGCATTTTGTTAAGCGATCGCAAAATAAAGAAAATTCTTCTTCTGGCAGAGAAAATAGACAAGTAGACACGTCTAGGTGATTAGCAGTAAAATCTAGCTCAAGCAATATATCCAATTTTTCTGGGGGCAGATCTAAAAATTCTCTTATAGTAGTCATATTGAATAATCAGTAATTTTGCACACTTATAGAAGACAACTGCATTTGCATTAATGCTAGCAAAAAACCTAAGCATTACAACGTTTTTTTTATTAAGCGTGGTCGTTTTTTAGAGCAGATCTAAAAATTTCTTGCTACCAATCAGGATTTTTCCTATAAAAAACCTATCAGAAATAAAAAGCCCAGTACCCATAAAATTTACTTGCATAAAACATTCCTTCTGAGTTATATTTAAGTAAAGCAATTAATAAAGTTGGAGGTTTGGTTGGATTGGGAAATTGAGTATACCGAGCAATTTTCGAAGTGGTGGCGTAGTTTAAAAGAGGAAGAACAAATTACGGTAGATGCCAGTATTAGGTTACTAGAACATTTCGGTCCAAATCTCAGATTTCCTTATAGTTCCGGGATAGCAGGCTCTAAATTTGGGCAAATGCGAGAATTAAGGATCCAGCATCAAGGCAAGCCATACCGAGTGCTATATGCCTTTGATCCACGTAGAGTAGCAATTTTATTGCTTGGCGGTAATAAGCAAGGTAAGAACAATTGGTATAAAAAATTTGTACCAATTGCAGAGCAATTATACGAGCAACACATTAAATCATTAAAGGGTAAAAATAATGGCTAAGAAAGCATATAAAGATTTAAGAAGTAAAATGTCGTTAATGGCACAAAAAAAATCTGAGGCCAAAGCTAAGGCGATGATCCGTGATATGGCGTTAAATGATTTAAGGCAGGCTAGATCGTTAAGCCAAGAGCGTTTGGCGCAAATTTTACGTACTAAACAAGCTAATATCTCTAAAATAGAACGTCGTGCCGATATGTATATTTCTACTTTGCGTGACTATATAGAAGCTATGGGTGGGGAGTTAGAGATCACGGCACATTTTCCTGACACTAACGTAAGGATCAATCAATTTCATCAGCTTGATCCTAATATCACTGAAGTAACAACTAAAATAACGAAGTAGGTTTTGCTGAATTATGAGTAAAAACAAACATTTAGGTAGCAATTTTGACGATTTTCTGCAAGCGGAAGGTTTATTGGTTGATGCACAAGCGCTAGCAATTAAGCGGATCTTAGTAGAGCGCTTGGAACAGGCGATGAGTAAACGACAACTATCTAAAAGCGATCTGGCTAAGAGTATGCATACCAGTAGGGCAGCGTTAAATCGGTTGTTGGATCCAAATAATACCTCAGTTACATTACATACTATAGTAACAGCAGCTAAATGTTTAGAGTAAAAGCTCACCATTAATTTGCAACGTTCAAATTAAGATCTTGAAATTGCTAAGTTTAGCAATGAGTTTTTAGTCTTCCTGTCATTTATCAAAGGCGATTTCAAAAAAACCAGCCTAAATCCTTATTTTACAAGGAGTAAAATTATCAAAGGCGATTTCAAAATTATCAAAGTCAATTTCAAAAAACAGCAATTTATCAAAGGCGATTTCAAAAAATTAC
>CAIVQA010000032.1 GCA_903907935.1 uncultured Francisellaceae bacterium | reverse complement strand
TGATTTTGTCTTTTTTTCTTACTAATAAACATAAAACCAATGATAACACGTGTTTAAGTATGTGTAAATACTCTAATTGAGTAATTACAAAACCTAATGTTTACAATGCTTTTTAGCTACAAGTGACAAAGTCGGGAGAAATTGCCCCTCAATTTAAAAAAACTAAAATCTCTATTGATAGCATTGTAATAGGTGTAACTATTTTTATTATTGGTTTATTCAAAAAAATAATAATCGCTGATGGATTAGCACCATGCGCAAACTCTGTATTCAACGCAACTTTAACAGGCTTGATACCATCATTCGCAGAAGCATGGTTCGGAGCTATTTGTTATACGCTACAATTATATTTTGATTTTTCTGGCTACAGCGATATGGCTATAGGATTAGCAAGAATATTTAATGTCCATTTTCCTATAAATTTCGATTCCCCATACCAATCAACATCAATTATCGATTTTTGGCACAGATGGCATATTACATTATCAAATTTTTTTAAAAACTACCTATATATTCCTATGGGAGGAAACCGTAATGGAATTTTTACTAAATATAGAAATCTTATAGTAACAATGCTAATTGGCGGGCTATGGCATGGTGCAAATTGGACTTTTGTTTTATGGGGACTTCTTCATGGTATATATCTTGTTATCAATCATTTATGGCATAACTTCATAAACAAGAAAAAACTAATCTATGAAAATAAAAAAGTATATGCAATTTTTTGCTGGATAATTACTATACTTTGCATCATATTTGCTTGGGTTCTTTTTAGAGCTCAAGATCTTAAATCAGCATTTGTTATATATAAATCTATGCTTGGTTTTCATCGAATTTCTATTTCACCAACTTTATTAAATATAATCCCTAATTTTTCATTTATTGATTATACAGGATTTTTTAAAAATCAATTATTTTATTCAAGAGATTATTTTTCTATAATAACTCTATCTATTTTTATATGCTTGTGCTTACCAAATATAAAAACTTTCTTTAAACAATTTATTAGTCATGAACAAAATAACCATCAAACGTATGTTTACAATACCAAATATAATATATTTTCGTTAACTTGGACTCCTTCGAAAATTTATGCTTTTGTTATGGTAATAATGACTACATGGGCTATTATTGCTTTACTGTCAGCAAGAAAAATAGAATTTTTATATTTTAATTTTTAGGATACTTTACATTTAAATCATTAACATAAACAACAATGAACTATACAACAGAATCATCAAAATATTACAATTATATAAAAACATATTTTTTACTTTTATTTTTATTCAGTGCTCCATTTTTTACAAATTATCTATTTCTAAAAAATGCTGGTGAATTTTTATCTACTCAAGAAATATTTTCACTTCAAAATAACTCAACGTATAAAGATGTCATTTATGGTTCAGCAATATTTAATAGTGTAACAGAATTAAAGTTATACTCTATAAAAGTAAAAAAACCAAAAATTATTTCTTTTGGTTCATCTAGAGTCCTCCAATTTCGTGAATCGTTTTTTTCTAAACCATTTTATAATTTTGGTTACACTGCATCATCAATACACGATGCTCTAGATATATCCTATTTAATGTTAAAATCACATTATCCAGAAATTATCTTATTAGGTATCGATTTTTGGTGGTTCAACGAAAATATTCATAAACATGACTACGACTTAAGTATTCAAAGAACAACCAATAAAATTAACCCTAGTCATATAATTTTACCTTTTAAGTGGCTCTATAATAAAAAAATTACTATCAGAGATTATATTCAATTTTCTAATCTCCTAAAAAAACCCAATATAGGGATTAGAGGAAAATTTAAGCAATCCGGTATATCTTCAGATGGTTCTAATTACTATACTGACGTTATCACTGGACAAACAACTGAATATAGTGACGTAAATTTTAACGATACTAGATCAGCCATTAAAATAGGAAGTTCTTATTTTAAAAATGCCCCAGTAGCTTCTACATTACATTTTCAAAAATTTTTAGAACTAATAAAACTTTTTAATGACAAGGGGATAAAAATCATTTTATTTATTCCTCCAATAGCGCCAACAGTTAATGAAGAAATGAAAAAACATGACTATTCTTATATAAAGGACCTAAAAGATAAATTTCAAAAACATGAAATAAGAGTATATGATTTTACTGAACCTACTAAACTCTTGGCAACAAATGATTGTGAGTTTATAGATGGCTTTCATGGTGGTGATATTCTTTATGCAAAGATCCTTGATTATATAAGTACAAAAGAGCCTATTTTAAAAGAATATATTAATCAAAATTATCTAAAAAATATTATTTCAGAATATTCTGGATTAGCAATGATCCCAAACAAAAACATAACTTCTAAAAAGGAAATAGATTTTTTATGTATTGGATGTAACAAAAATATAGAATAAAAATCAATATGAATTAACTATATCAACCACTAATTGTTCCCAAAGAGCAAAAATATTATCTGGATGAAATCTATTACAAATTTGCTTAGCGTTTTCAGCAAGATATTTACATTTATCAGAACCATTTAAAAGTTCCACAGTGATTTTGGTAAGCAATTCAATATCTCCTACAGAAAATAATAGACCATCTATACCATCTCGTATAATATCAATGTTACCTGAACAATTAGAAGCAATTACTGGTAATCCTACAGCCATAGCTTCACAAAGGGCATTCGGAAAACCTTCATAACGAGACGGAAAAATAAATAGATCTGCTTTAATTAAAGCTTCTTGAATATTTTTGATTGCTCCTGGTAATTTAACTTTTTCTTGTAAATTTAATGAGGCTATAAGATTTTCTAGATTTTGACGCTCGGCACCTTCGCCATAGATAGTTAAAGTTAGATCTGGATAATTAACAGACAATTTTGCAAATACATTAATCAAAATATTGTGATCTTTTTGCTTAACAAGTCGTCCAACAGTAATAATACTAGTAATTTTTTCTGAATATATATTTTTTTTATATTTTGGAATTGCAACAGGATTTGGAATAATTTTAATAAGTTTTTTAAAATTTTGAGGAAAATATTCTGCTACACTATTAGTTTGGACAATTAATTTGGAAGAAAATGGATAAAATTTCAATCGCAACCATTTATAAAACTTAGCTATCTTGTGGAAATTAGGATCAATTCTTTCCGAAATTATTATAGGAATTTTTAGTCCAATACTCGATATTAATGTCGTAATATTAGTAATATCCACAAAAGATATAATAACATTAGGATTAAGATTTTTAATGGTTTTTCGTAAACAAACAACGCGTCTAAATATATTCCTAAGACGTTTTATAATTGAAAATTCAAAGCTAATTTGGTTGATCTGAACTAAATTAATTTGTGGATTTAAAAAATAAAATGGTTGAGAGTCTGGAGGGGCTAATGTAATTAAAGAAACCAGGTGGCCTTTAGATACCAAATGATTTGCAAGTCCTGATAAAACACGTTCTGCCCCACCAGACGTGAGAGAAGATATTATCAATGTAATATGCATTAGTGACTATTGGATAAATTGTAAAATCTGATGTTCAACAGGAGAACCATCACCAGATTGCCATAATTTTTCAAAACAATTATTCATCTTTCGATAAATACCACCATGCACCAGTGAACCAGCTTCTTGGTTAGAACCAGTGATCAATATTCCACCTTCTAACAATCCAGAATATATATTTTTTAGGACATGATTAAATTCCTCTTTTTTAAAATAAGAAGGATTTAAAACATTCATAGCCCTTATTACGCAACTTTGATCTTTAAATGACGATAGTAAATCATGTTGAGATAAATTAAAACGTCGATCTTGTTTTGCCAAGTTAAGAACTGCAGGAGAAAATAAAAGTAATTCTTTTGCTTTAACTTTACCTAACTTATACGCTCTTAAAAGTGGTGGCACCATAAATTTTTCAACAATAAAACGAATAATATGATTTAACGGATAATGTCTATAGCTATCTCGCTTTATAATATTAAATACAAAAGGTGGCCAAACAATCTCTAGTATTTTACCAGTATGACTTATAGTTATTTTAAAATTTTTACGTTCAAGTATGTAAACTTTTGGGTTATAGTCAGATGCTATAAATTTTAAATTTGGAAAAACTTTTGAAATTTTTGTAAAAAAATCAACTGAAGTCCTGCCATCGCTAACACCAACATCTTGGATTAATAAAGATAATTCTGAATTAAAATACTGTTTTAAAAGATCTAATACAACAGCATCAAACTCTTCAAATCGTTTTGTATAAGTACGTTTATAGGCTCCACGTTCATCGGCAAATAAAAGTAATATACGCTCTGCTAGCTCATCTACATTAGGTTTGTCTAAAATTTGTTCATAAAGAGTGATTGAAAGTTTTTTTTCTCCACCAAATAAACCTTTAAATTTTGAATATTCTCTTATTTGAGATAATTTGTATATGCCTGTTTTAATCATGATTTTTTTACTTTTTAGCTTCGACAACAACAAATCCAAAGATTTCTTGTCGATTTCTATAAGTTTTATCAACAACTTCTGAATACTGAATATTAAACCCTAAATTTATTAATGCATCTTCATACTCACGCGAGTGAATAAAACGAAAAGGATAATTTTGTCCATAAAATGGTGAGTCTCCCCTTGTTACTGCTTTTAATGTATCTGAATCAATAAAAGTAGCATCTTTAGGAAACTGATATGTATCAGATCGTTTTGAAGGAAAATAAGAAAAAAACAATCCACCTGATTTAAGAACTCTTTTGATTTCTTGCAAATAAGTTTGATGTTCAATTTGTGTAAAACAATATGAGGAAAAAACATCTACCACTGCATCAAAATAATGATCAGGAAAATCTAAGGAACACATATTTTGTACTGATAAATTAGCTTGTACACCATAACTATCTAGCATTTTTTTTGCTAAAGAAATACCCTCTAATGATAAGTCAATACCATATGCATCAAAGTTTTCTCGTGCAATCATCCAAATATTTGCACCAGACCCACATCCAGTTTCTAAAATTTTAATTTCTTTACGTTTTTCCACTGAAATATTAAAAAAATTTCTACCCATAAATCGACAAAATTCTTCGTTTGGATATTTCCTTTGAGCACTAAAACCTAAATCTTTATAAGACTTATCATAAAACTCACTAACTTTTTTATTCATTTTTATTTATCTCTTTAGACCATAAAATAATTGGGAACAGATTATCACAAAAACCTTTTTTAAAAAATTGAATATTGTATAGCTTACTATCTTTAATGTTCGTATCAAAATAACCCAAATAAAATTTAGAAGTATTCCCACGTTCATAAAAACGACAAATTCCCTTATAAAGTAAATAATGTGATATTCCAAACTCAAAAAGTTCTCTTTCATATACCCCAGTAAAATAAACAGTTACATCCTTTTGATCTATAAACAAAGAACCAGCAACTAGATCTTGTTGATAATAACCAAGTATTAGCTCACCAAAACCTTGCTCTATCATTTGATATTGTATATTCCAACTTTCATCGGATCTGGTTTTTCTGCCAGAAATTTTATGATGAAACAGTTTAAATGTAACAAAATGGTCAAAAGAAAGATTTTGTTGGTTAATAACTAATATTTCTAAATTTTTTTTACCCCAATTAATCAAAGATTTATAACTTTTTCTAAGATTTGTACGATAAGATGTCTTGTTAAAATTTTTATAGTCAACCAGCATTTCAAATGTAAGATTTGCATGGTATTTATTATTAAATAATATTTGTCCTAAAAGAGAAAGCATTCCATCATTTAAACTATCTTTTATAATAATTTCATTACAAGAGTGTTGATTTGCAAGTATTTTAAGATAATCAATAATTTGGCTATATATTTTTGTTTTTTTATTGACACAATCAATAAACAGTTCTATCCAGACCCCATCATTTGGTAACCATAATTTGCTATCTTGCACACAACATACCACATAACCTAAACACTCATTACGACCAAAAACTATAAATGTTAAATCTATAAATTGTTTCCCATAATATTCTTTATAATATTTAGAAAATAGTTGGAGATTGTTAAATTTAATTTTTTTACATATGTCTTGATCTAAGATACTATCGTTTATGTTAGATATGTTATAAAAAATCAAATTATCCATATTATTTAGCACTAAAATAGTTTTTTATTTCTGATAAAATCTTTTTAGATACTCCTAATCTTCCGTATATGTTTTCTTTCATATTTTTTGAACTAGATAAATTTATAAATTTATTAAAAAATAATAATATTTGATCTTGATCCGCCCCAGCTAATACTCCATAACCAGCCTCAACAACCTCTGGACGTTCTGTTTCATTCCTCAAAATAATAATATTCTTCCCTAAAATACACGCTTCTTCTTGAATTCCACCAGAATCTGATAAAATTAATGAACATGCATTAATAAAGAGCAATAAATCTGAATAAGGTAAAGGCTCCATAAGATGTAGATTATCAATGCCTTGTAATAATTGAAAGACAACAGTTCTAACATTTGGATTAGGATGCACTGGCCAAACAAATGTACATTCAGGATAAAGCCTGCAAAGATCTTTAATAGCCATACATATATTGTTCAAAGGCTCACCAAAATTTTCACGTCGATGAACAGTAATAAGTATTTTCTGTTTTGGTGATTTTATTATTTCTTTTATAAATTCACTGTAAGGAACGAAATTTTCCAAAGCCCAGTAAACACTATCAACAATCGTATTGCCTACCATAAAAACATTCTCAAAAACCCCCTCTCTAGCCAAATTATTAACAGCTCTTTGGGTGGGAGCCATATGAAGTGTTGCTAGATGAGCAATAAGAACGCGGTTCGCCTCTTCAGGAAAAGGACTATAAAGATTACCTGTTCTTAAACCTGCCTCGGCATGAACAATCGGAATTTTTTTATAAAATCCAGCTAGAGCTGCAACAAATGCGGTTGTTGTATCACCTTGAACAACTATTAAATCTGGATTTTCATTATTTAAAACTGTCTTTATTTTTTCTAATAAAATGTTTGTAATATAAAATAGATCTTGATCTTGTATCATTATATCTAGATCATAATTAGGCTTAATCTTAAAAAGGTTGAGAATATCATTTTGCAATTCACGATGTTGAGTTGTAGCGCACGTTACACTAATACATTCAGAATCAGCTTCTATAGCCTTAATAAAAGGTGCAAGTTTAATCACTTCCGGACGCGTTCCAAAAATGGTTAGTATTTTCAATTTTGGCATTTTGTTTTTACGTAAGAGTCTCTTTAGATTCTATTAACTTTATGTCTTTCTCAGAAAAATAATATTTTTTTAATAAGCTATATTGCTCTGTTTTAAAGAAATCTTCTCCATTTTTAAAAAAGTTTGATTTATTAAAGAAACATTTTTTTGATAAGACAAATATTTTGTTTAATACAAAATATATAAAAATACGGATAGAAGTTATTAAGCTACAATTTTTATATATATAATGATAGGCTATCTGCTTTAATGTTACGGAAATACCTCTTATTTGGGAACACATCCATAAAAATTTATAGTAATTATAACTTAACCCTTGCATATTTTGATTTACTGATTTAAACCATTCATAGGAAGCCTTATCTATAACTCCAAGCTCTACCCTAATAAAAGAAGCTGGGGTATATGAGGAGTGATTATTTTTATGAGAACTTTGTAGCCTCCACGGAAATTTAAATACATAAACTTTTCCTAAAGAAGTTACGCTTAAGGCTTTAAAGTGTTCTATATGATATGGGCTATTGCGAATAACATTAGATTTATCTGATAAAATAGTTATATTTATATGTTCTCTCGCTAATTCGTTTGTTCTTCTTATAATATAAAAAATCGAGTCGCAATCTTTAATGGCTTCTTTAACTCTCTTAAATGGACAATTATCAAGAATTTCTAAATCATTAGAAATTAACAATTCACCTAATTCACAATTAAAATAAATAGTATAACCCTTCACTCCTGCTATATCTAAATTATTAGCTAAAATTTCACTCCCATGACGTGCAGCTTCTGGTATTATAACATCATCTGCTCCGTTAATAACAACATATGGCGTGGTAACCATTTGAAGTGCGTTAGAAATTTTTTTTACAAAAGACTGATAATTTGTAATATCACTTTCATCTGTAGTAAAAATCACAAAACGAGGATCATTTAATTTTATAATATACTGTTCTAATTCAACTTTGACAACTTCATCACCAGATACAGCTAAAATAACAACCATAGACGTTAAATTGAAATGATAGTAATTTAATTGCCGCTTCACAAAATCAATTGTATTTGAGTGAGCATAATAAGGAATCACTATTGAAAATTGATAATTCATATTAATGAATCTTTTTTTACATCTTAATTTTCTTTAGCCATGCATTAGGCCAATATGTTGGAGATGAATCAACTATAGACTCATTAAAAATTGGTTTAATGTTTTCTAAGATAAAACAATCATTTTCTTCTAAAAATTCTTTGACTGCTTGTTGTGGGTTATTCCAAATCCAATCATCCTTAGTTCTTGGCCCACCAACAACCTCTTGCATAATACCATCAGTTGCAACTATATAAGAACTATTGCTGACAAATTTTGAATAAAGCCTAAGTTCATGCAGCACATGATCTTTTGAATGATTAGAATCAAGAATTACTAGCACAATATCATCTTGATTGATTTCTTGTTCTACACGCCTCACAGTAGTATTGTCAATTGAACTGCCTTCAATTAAAGTAATCATAGAGGACATTACATGATCTTTTATAGCTTTTTTATTATGTTCTCTAATTTCAATATCAACACCTACTACACGCCCCTTACCAAGCATTTTTAGAAGTGATGCATAAAATATCAAAGATCCTCCATGAGCAATTCCTGTTTCGATAATTAAAGTGGGTTTTATTTGATAAATAACCTCTTGGATACGTATCATATCATCAGGCAATTGAATTATTGGACGCCCCAACCAAGTAAATGAATATACATATTTTGTATCCCACCCAGCTTTCAACCATAATTTCTTTAATATACTGAAAGCTTCTTTACTACCTAATTCAATGCGAGATCCATCCTCACGAAAAAGAATAATGTTGTTATTGTGTATTTCTATTTTATGTTTCATCATCAAATTCTCTTATTGATTTAATAACAATATCTTGAGTGTTCTTAGACATTTTTGAATAAAATGGAATTGTAACTATTTGTTTTGTGACTTGTTCAGTTACTTTCAAGATATCTTTTTTGCAGTCTTTAAAAAGGGTAAATTTATGACCAGGCTGCCAATGAATGCCGGTATCAATATTCCTTTTTTTCATGAATTCAATAAATTTATCACGCTGCTCCTTTTCAATTTTTAAATAAAAAATGAAAGGTAGCGGTTTTGAATTTGAAAGAAATTGAGCTGGTAGCTTTATATTTTTACAATCTTCCAGATTATTTTTATAGTATGAAAATGAATTTAATCTAGTCTCAAGTATTTCAGGTAATTTGTTTAACTGAGAAAGTCCTATGGCAGCATGCAGATTGGCCATATGGTACCTAAATCCTAACCTTTTAACATCATATGTCCAAGCTCTTTTATTTTGGTACATAACTTCAGATGGTTGCCCCATTCCTATAAGCCTCATTTCTCTTAAACGACATAATGTTTCAGTGTTTTTTACCAATAAAGCACCACCATCAATACATGTTACATTTTTTACAGGATCAAAACTGTACATTGTATAGTCAAAAATACCACCAATTCTTTTGTTCTTGTAAAAACCACCAAAAGAATGGGCTGCGTCATGAATTATCGTTATACCAGTTTCTTCTTGAAGGTTAAAAAAAGATTCATAATCACAAAAATGACATGCATAATCCATAATAATTATTGCTTTTGTTTTAGGGGAAGCAACTCTTTTTACACTTTGAATATCAATACATAATGTTTCCTCATTAATGTCACAAAATACAGGTTTAGCACCAGTTGCTAAAATAGCCTGAAAATCAGCGATATTATTGAAGGAAGCAGTAATAACTTCATCACCTTCTTTAACTCCAATATCTAGTAAAGCAAGATGTAGTGCAGCGTGTCCTGTACTTACAGCTATGGCATATAAAGGATTATCTATTGAACTTATTAAATTTTCTAATTTTTTTTCAAAATTTCCAACATAGCTGCCCATTCCCAACCATCCATTTTCAAGAGAAGAAACTGCACTTGCTATTTCAAGATCTTCTATTAAAGGTTTAAATACTGGTACGCTACTCATTTTTTTTCCTCAAAAGTTTTATTGGATTTCCAACATACACTGAATGCTCGTGCAGCTCATGTCTTACAAGGGATTGAGCTCCAATTACACAACCAGTCCTTATAATTGATCCATCTAAAATAACTGTCCCCGCGCCAATCCATACGTTATCTTCTATAATTATGCCACCTTTAGATTTCATAAATCCTTGATCCCTAATAGGAATGTTTTTATCAGAATAACAATGATTTGTAGGAGCGAACACACAATTTGCTGCAATAATGACATTATTTCCTATATTAATCCCATTCCCAGAATATAATATGCATCCTGAATTTATATAGCATCTATTCCCAATTAATATATTACCAATTCCACCAGCAAATTTAACTTTAACAAACGAATCAATCACAGTTTCATCACCAACCTGAAAAATAGAACCCTTAATAGAACTTTCTATATCGCAAAGTTTTGAAATATTAGCTGTTTTAGAAATTGATTGCATCACACACTATCTCTCTCGCAGCCTCTTTTACATACACCTGATCCATCATATAAAATAACTCTGTATTGTCTTCTAATGTTTTATATCCATGCGCAAAACCTTTGGGAATATAAAACATTTTTCCATTATCTGCAGATAAAATCCCACCGTACCACTTGTTATAAGTTGGTGAACCTTTCCGCAAATCTACCATAACGTCATAAATAGATCCACGCGTACAACGAACAATTTTAGTTTCAGCATAAGGATCTTCTTGATAATGCATACCCCTAATTTGTCCCTTAATTTTATTAAATGATGTACTCATTTGGATAAATTCTGTAACAAGACCATAAACCGCAAATTCTTGTTTACAAAATGTACGAGCAAAATATCCACGTTCATCTACATACTGATCAAGTTCAATAAGGTAAGCCCCAACAAGAGGTAATGGCGTAAACTTCACGGCATAACCTTTACTTCTGGTAAAGGTAGAATAAATTTACCACCCTTACCTATAAAATCTTGTTGCTGTTTGATAATTTCTTTTGCAAAATTCCATGTTAAAAGAAGAGCATGAGTTATATTTCTTTCGACAAGTTGTGATGGGCATAAAATTTCAAGCTGCGTGCCAGGTGTATACAAGCCTTGTTTAACCAAACTACGATCCACAACAAAGTCAATCAACTCTTTACCAATTCTAAAATAATTTAAAAGAGTTGTTCCTTTAGCAGATGCCCCATAAGCTGCAATAATAGCACCTTGAGACTTTAAATTGTGCAGCTTATTATTCAAACTATCTTTAAGTTGTTCTAATTTTTTCATAAATTGATCATATATTTTCCGATTTTTTAAACCATAAGATATTTCATCTTGAATGATTTCTTCAACAATTGGATCTATATTTTTTTTCCCACTATGATTAATAAAAAGACGTAAACTACCGCCATGTATGGGTATTTTTTCAATATTGTAAATCTCTAGATCGTAACGTTTAAATAAAGGTTTCAGAGCCATCACGGAGAAATAATAGACATGTTCATGATATATCGTATCAAACTCAAATCTATTAACAAGTTCTAGAAAATGTGGAACTTCTATAATAGCAACTCCACTTTCTTTAAGAAGAATTTTTAATCCTTTAACAAAACCATTAAGATCCGGAACATGCGCCATTACATTATTAGCATGAATAATATCAGCTTTTTGATCTAACATAACTAGCTCTTTTGCAAGCTGTTCACCAAAAAATGCACACCTTGTTGGTACATTATTTGAATTAGCTACTTTTGCAATATTTTCAGCTGGATCAATCCCTAAAACTTTTATACCCTTATTAATATAGTTTTTTAATAAATAACCATCATTACTAGCAATTTCTATAACAAAAGCATCTTTCTCAAATGTTGGGATAATACGATTAACTAATTCTGCAACAGATGTTAACATCTCTTCTGAATTGGATGAAAAATATATATATTCAGAAAATAGATCCTTTGGATCTATCAAGTCTTTTAATTGCGCTAATCCACAATCTGTACAAAGCATTACTTCTAGATTATAAGTTTGTTCTAATTTTTCTTTATTAACTTTTATCAAAGCATTTGCTAATGGCAACCGGCCTAATGGAATAATAGAAGATAAATGTTCAGAAGAACAAGAGCGACACTTAAGCATATTGAATGGTTTCTAAATAATTTTTATACCAGGAAATTGTTTTTTTAAGACCTTCTTCAAGACCATATTTAGGGATCCAATTTAACATTTTTCTGGCCTTAGTTGAGTCCAGGTACTGTGCCTGGATCTCTCCATGATTATGCCCACCTATAATTGGTTCAAGATTTGATCCAAAAATATTAATAATTGTTTTGGTAATTTCTAAAACGTTACATCTAGTTTCATTGGAAAAATTAAATGCCTCACCTGTAGTTATTTTATTCAAACTTAGTGCTTTTGTTAAAGTCATATAAGCACTAACAGCATCTTCAACATATATATAATCACGAACAAGTGTTCCATCTGAACGAATTATTGGTGCTTGACCTCTAATAATAGCACGAATAGTTCCAGGAATTATTCTATTCCAATTTAAATCACCACCACCAAAAAAATTACCACACCTAGTAATTGCAATTGGCATCTCAAAAGTTTTTGCGTAGCTTACACTGATTAGATCTGCACAAGCCTTACTAACATCGTAAGGATATATAGCACATAATGGCATATCTTCTTTATAAGGAAGAAAGGAAACATCCCCATAAGCTTTATCAGAAGATGCAATAACAATAGATTGAATAGTTTTTATAGATCTAGAAGCTTCTAATAAATTCCAAGTTCCAGCTATATTTGATTCAAAAGTGGAAAGCGGATTTTTATTTGCTATTGGTACAATTGTTTGAGCTGCAAGATGAATAACTGATTGAATTTCATATTCAGCCAAAATACGTTCAAGATTTTTTGGATCTGAAAGATCACCCCTAACTATTGTTGCTTTTTCTAACAATTTAGATGTTATCAATTTAGAACCTGGCACCCAATCTCTTAACAAAATAACTACATCTGCTTGATTAGCTAATAACTCCTCCACAAGCCACCCACCAACAAGACCACTGGCTCCGGTTACGAATATACGTCTATCTTGCCAAAATTTTTTCATTTCCAAACCTTCCAAGGTGCATTTCCTGCACTCCATAAACCCTCAAGGTATTTTAAGTCTCTTAGAGTATCCATACATTGCCAAAATCCATCATGAGAATAAGCAGCTAATTGTCCCATAGCAGATAACTCTTCTAAAAGCCCTGATTCTAAAGAACTTTTTGGCCCTTTAATCAGATCTAATACTTGAGGCTCAAAAACAATAAAACCACCATTGATCCACCCTTCACCTGTTTGTGGTTTTTCAGTAAATTTTTTAACAATCCCATTATCCATAAACAGTCCACCATAACGAGCTGGAGGACGTACCGCTGTAATAGTTGCAAGTTTACCCATTTTTTTGTGAAAAGTTATAAGCTCTTTTATGTTAAGATCGGAAACACCATCGCCATATGTAACCATAAATGGTTCATTTTTAACCCAATGAGAAAGATTTTTAATGCGTCCACCTGTCATAGTATCTAAACCGGTTTCTTCTAGATGTATGGTCCATTCATCTTGTTCACGCTGAATTATTTTACTATCACCATTTTTAATGCTTACAGTTATATTTCCAGAATAACGCACATATTCTAAAAAATACTTTTTGATATAATCAGCTTTATAGCCTAGCGCTAATACAAAATCATCAAACCCGTAATAACTATAAATTTTCATTATGTGCCAAAGTATTGGTCGTCCACCAATTTCTACCATAGGCTTTGGACGCATCTCTGTTTCTTCGCTCAATCTGGTACCAAAACCACCAGCTAAAATTATTGTTTTCATGCTAATTAATCCCTTCTATGAAATTGTTGCATATTTAAATCTTCTAGCGATAAGACCATATATTTCCTTAAAAAAAATAATTGGACTATAGAAAAAAACTACTAATAAATACAATTGCCTAAATGGGTTATATATATCTCTTGCACGCAAGTTGGCATAAAATAGTGCAGCTTTGCTTCTAGTCTTAATAAAAAACGGATAATAACTTTTTTGTACTTTGATTCCTTTTG
The DNA here is from genome assembly GCA_903907935.1 of uncultured Francisellaceae bacterium. Taxonomy (GTDB): domain Bacteria; phylum Pseudomonadota; class Gammaproteobacteria; order UBA6186; family Azoamicaceae; genus UBA6186. Next base: position 33,190 of record CAIVQA010000032.1, on the reverse strand, counting down.
CAATAATTTCTTGTTCGTGATGATGAGAAAGGCTTTCAGAATGCCTACGATATTGATAAAGGCAAGCCTGAACTGGTTTTATCAAAGACACACGAGCGATTCTAAGCCAGTATTCATAATCCTCGCATAAAAACATTTCTTTATTATATTCTCCTACCTGTTTAGCAACTGATGCTCTATATAAAAAACAAGCTCCTACAACATTTCTTAAAATTAAGTCCTCTAGAGGATCTGCTTCCACCAAACCTATCGCATTATTATGTTCATCAATAATTCCCATAGAAGCATAGACTAGACTAACTTCTTTGCTATTTTCGATTGCTTTTAATAATTCTTCAAATGCATTTGGCATATATAAGTTGTCACAAGATGTCCATGTCCAATACATTCCAGAAGCTCTTCTAAAACCTCGATTTAAAGATTCAGGTAATTTTATATTAGTATGGTTACGAAAATAAAGAATTCTTTGGTCAGAATTTGCATATTTTTGCGCTATTTCTCCAGAGCTATCCGTAGAACAATCATCAATAATAATAAGCTCAAAATCTGGATAGGTTTGATTCAAAACTGATTCAATAGAATCTTTTAAATAGGTTGAGCCATTATAAACTGGCAAAACGACACTAATTTTAGACATCTAATTTTTTTTAACAACGTAACAATAAGAATAACCTATACCTGTTTTCATTCTAAGCTTTATATAAACTTCCAATTTTGTATTTTTCAGCATATTCTCTAGCTTCTTCACTGGATCATATTCAAAAGTTTTATTAATCAACAGGCACTTTATAAACTCTTTAAATCTTTGGTATATCCCTTTAAATTCAGGGTCTGTACATGTACAAAATATCAAACCATCTTCTTTTATGAGTTTTTTAGCTTTTTCTAATATTCCACGTGTAAAAGGAACATAGTGCCCGTATGGGCCTAAATAAATTAAATCAAATAATTCTTTGGATTCAAATTTTTCAAATGTTGTACATTGAAAATCAAAATCTATATTTTTATTTGCATTTATTTTTTTTGCTGCAGTAATCATTTTTTGTGAAAAATCAATTCCAACGAACCGTTTAATATTTTTAAATAATCTACTATACCCTGCAGTTCCACAGGCAACATATAAGATGGAATGATTTATTTTTATTACATCAACTAAAGAACGTAATAACCAGTCATACATATAATGATTATCAATTGGTTGTTGGTGAACTCCAACAAAACTTTCTACAAATTCATCAACACAATCTTCCATTCCATTTAAAATAGCGCTAGCATTTTCAAAATTACTGTAAATTCTTTTACCATTCATATCTCTTTTTTCCTCTATTCAAAAAACACTATTTATCGCATTAAGAAGATCAACTCTAATTGTCTTTGTAGCCTTTTCATTAAAATACTTCATGCTTTCTTTAATTTTCATCTCATCATTTAATAAATACGAAATGTAATTACGTATATTTTCAGAATCAGCTAAATCAACAACAGCTTTTTCTAAACCGATTTCTTTCATGAAATTAATTTGCTTTGGATAAATTGAAAATGTAATCGGTAAAACACCTTTTTGAACAGCAAAAATTAAACCATGCAATCTCATGCTTATAAATAACATACAATTATCAATTTGCCGATCATCAAAATAGCTTTGGATATTGTTAAAATATTTTTTCATAAAATTAATATCGTTTTTTTGAAAATCTTGAACCAAACCATCCTGAGAGTCACAATAAAGTGGTATCGGAACCAACTCAAAATACTTCTTCAAACCATCTATCATTTTTTGAAAACAAACGGTTTTTGGATAAAAATTAAGGCCTACTTTATTTAGTAAAGATAAAACAGCAAAAGTCATTTTAGAGTTAGGACAATTAAAAGCCTTTGCCAATAAATTTATTCCAACTTTTTCCCCATACTTAATATTAAGTGGTACATAAGGTTCCAAAAATGTTAAATCTGTACTTACTTTTACTTTTCGATCAACATCCAAATTAAAAAGTTTTTCGTAACTACCACGATCTCTTACAAAAAAGACTAAACTTTTTTCAAGTAAAGCTTTTGCAAATTTTTTTGGATTTCCATGTAATTCAGTTTCTACGCTTATCCCAATTGTAATAACCTTGGTACCAATCCCTAATATAAAATCATGATAATTATAGTGGGATAAAATTAAACCTCCACCACCAATAATAACTAAATTATAGTTATCAAAATTGTTACTTTTACCTTTTATAGCATTTTCATGAAGGTCAAAGAAGTCTACTCGAACAATACCACCTAACCCAATTAAAAAATTATTTAGACAATATTTAATACGCTCATCACCAGCATTATTGTGGCCATACCAACCAAAAACTGCTATTTTCATACCAATTAATTTTTAGAAATTAAAAATGCATTAGGATAAATTTTTTTTATTTTATAAGACAACTGCAATCCATCAATTTGTTCCATCAATTTAATTCGATTTTCAAGGTCATTTTTAGAGAAAGATACTAATAATCCTCTTGAGGCAATAGGGACTTTGTAATGCAACGGCAAATATCTACGAATAAATGCCTTCACCTTTAATAAAGTATTTCTAGTGTCAATCACTTTATAGGGTTTAAAATCTTGCCATTTTTTTTTCATTTCAGAACTAATAATTGATACTAAATTTTTAGAACTATTGCCTAAATTACAAAACATTTCTGATATAATTTTGGAGGATTTTTCTTTAACTACCGCCGCTAACTCAGGTGTAATACACTTGTTTTTTAATATATGTTCAATAAGAACTTTTGCCTCTTCAATAGACTTAGGTTGTGCGCCAAAAGCTAAAGGCCACGAAGCAGAAATGTGTTCTAAACTAGAATTAGCAAGAGAAACTACAGGAACCCCCATTAAGTAACTTTGTAAAGCTGTTGTACAATCATTATGTAAAACCAGTTTAGCAGTAGATATAACTTGATTGGCATTTCCTTCTTTAGATATAATTACATTTTTGAAAGAAGAAAAGTATTTTTCATATGTCGATTTTTTCTCAGTAGGGTGTGGTCTAATTAAAAATATTTCGTTAGAAAAATGATTTATAATAGTTATCAGCCATTCATAAAAATTAATAAAAGTTAGATGCTCTTTCTTATAAGAAGCTTCAATTGATTTTCTAGTTGAATGACTCATTGTTGGGCATGCTTTAAAGGTTTCCTCCAAAGTAAATCCATTATAAGAACCAAAATTAGTATTAACAAGAATGTATTCCTCAGGAATAGATTTTGGTTTAAGTTTTTTATGATACATCTTATATTTCTGGTAAGAAAACTCAAAACCAGGATAACCTATCGTATAGTATTTATCGTTTAAAACACTATCACAACTACGTTTTATTAAATCATTTTTTTGAAAATCTCCCCATAAAAAAATATGTTCCATAGTCTTTAAAGCATCAACCGCAAGTTGATAATCAATGCTATGTGCAGGATATGCTGCTCCTTCATCACTCAAACTATACAATAAAATTCCTTTTGCTTTTAATTGTATATAATAATCTGGAACTGGATTTGTACCTTTTTCAAGAAAACCACCCTTATAATTTTTATATTTTAATTCATCCCTTATAAAAGGAGGATTTCCAATAATTACATCAAAACCTTCATTACAAAAGTATCTCGCAAGATTCAATTTATAATCAAGTTCTCTAGGAGTACTTTCAACAGGAAGAAAGAAAATTGGTTTGTCTACAATTTTAGGCATCATAAAACAAAAACTTTATTCAATTGGAGTTCCTCTTAATATTTTATTACTAGATTTTTTACCTAATAGATCCCCAAAATGCTTAGGTTCTGCTCCATACCCAGGTCTAATAATTTTAATATTTTCATTTGTGAATTCTTCCCCTTTTTGAATATCTTTAACAGCATAAATACTACGTCTAAAGATTTTGTTTTTTTTCTCGCTATCACTACGCTGATAATTTATTTTACCAAAAGCTAAAGAGGCATCACTCGCAGCTTCACATAAATGTTTTAATTCTTGTGGCTCTAATGAAAATGCAGCATCGACACCACCTTCAGATCTATCTAAAGTAAAATGTTTTTCAACAACTTCAGCACCTAAAGCAATTGCAAGGATAGCAACTGTAGTACCTAAAGTATGATCAGATAAACCAATTTTACATTTAGGAAATCTTTGCTTTAAATCTACCATTGTAGCTAAATTGCAATTTTCTATTGGTGCTGGATATTCACTCACGCAATGCAACAAAGTTAAATCTTGACAACCATTCATAAACGCCACTTCTACAGCTTCAGTGATTTCATTTAAAGATGCCATGCCGGTTGACATAATCATAGGTTTTTTAAATCGAGCCACATAAGCAATCAGCGGATGATGCACAATCTCAAATGATGCAATTTTATACATTGGCGTATTTAATGATTCTAAAAAATCAACAGCCGTTTCATCAAATGGCGTTGAAAAAACTGTAATATCTAATTCTTTCCCTTTAGCAAATAAAGCTTCATGCCATTCCCACGGGGTATGGGCTTCTTTATACAAATCATAAAGTTTATAACCATTCCATAAGCCTTCAGTAATTATAAAATCTGGCCCATCATGGTTAATAGTTAAAGTGTCAGCTGTATATGTTTGCAATTTTACTGCATCTGCACCTGCAAATTTAGCAGCCTCCATTAATTTAAGTGCATAATTAATATCACCGTTATGGTTTCCAGACAATTCAGCAACAATAAATGATTTACGCATAATTGAAAACTTAGACTCCCTTTTTACGCCATATCAACCCTTTTACAGGACCACAATTACAAATAGATTGTGGTAATTGAGCTGATAATAAATTAATCTCAGAATCATATGATGGTTCTTCACATTGAACAGTAACTTGCTTGGCATATATAACACGGCTAATAAAATAATACGTGCTAGATACTTCCTCTATTTTTTCTATAAAAAAATCATCTGTCTGTAAAGTACTTACATCATTAATATTAAAATATAAATTATGCCATGGCGGTAATATTACATTTAGCCCTAATGTTTGCCTAAGTTTATTAGTTTGTTCTAGTCCATCTAATGTTGCCTCCACCATTATAAAAATCCCATTAGGTTTTAGTAACCCTTTAATACGATTTATAGCTTTCTTCTGCTCTTCAAATGAATCAAGATTAATTAAACAACGTTGTGTATACACAACATTAAATTGTCCCAAATCTTCGTTTGAAACAAGAAACATAGATTTATTTATAAATAAAATGTCACTATTCATTTGACGATTAATAGCTTTATTAATCATTTCTTTAGAATAATCAATACCTATACCTGTTACTTGCTTTTCCTGATGTAATCTATGTATTGTTGAACCATCTCCACAACCAATATCTAGTACTCTAGATTTTACTGGAATATTATTTATAATAAATTTTTGTTCTAATTCTTTTGCCACATAATCATCAGATCCAGGATGTTCCGATGTTAATGCTCTTTGGTTCCAAAACTCTAATTTTTTTAAATATTCAGTAGTGCTCATATTACAAATCATCCACCAAGTTAAGTTCTAAACATTTAAATAACTGCATACTTTTGCGCATCCTGTCCCATCAATCAATATATCGTTATCAATAATATACTTATCATAATCTGTATTAATTATCGAATAAAATTCACTTTTATTATTAGGGAATAATTTAATTACATTATTTTGGTTTTCTGCTGTTTGGATAAGATATTGCGGCAACCCTAAACAACACCTTTCCCACACGCTACTGCCAGCTGCACCAACAGCCAAGTCAGCTTCGTAAATTAATGAAGCCATATTAGCATTACTATGAATGTTCACTTTATTAACCATTGAATTAACGTATTGTTGAATTTTCTCTACATTATTTTCAGAAAAACCTAAAACAACATCAACAATCCCATTGAATCCACTTTCTTTTACTAATTCTAATGCCTTTAATGTATAACAATTTGGATCGCTTCCTCCTAAAGAAATCAAAATGCGTTTTATTTTTTTTGTATTACGACGTTTTTCTAATGCTTGCTGACGTAATTTTACAAATTCGGGCCGTAACAACACATAATCACTTCCCACCAATATTTTACAATACTCTGGCACTAATTCTTTATAATCATTAGCATCTCGACCATAGGTTTGATCAAGCAAAATATCACAATCATGCTTTCTATTAGCCAGATCATCAATAACCATAATTTTTTTTGCATATGGTCTAAAATGCTTTTCATAGTTTTGATCTAATTCATAATTATCTATAACTAACAAATCACAAATTAATGGATTTTGATAAAAACTTTCCGGTTCAATTCTATCAAAACGATTTAAATTAGAAATAAAGCTATAAGTTTCTACTGTAGTTACCACTTTACAAATCCAACCACGTTCAACTAAAGCATCAGCTAGCACACAAGATCTTATTGCATGACCAGCACCTATTAATATAGACGCTTCAAATCGAAAAAATGCTTGTTTTTTCATCAAAATTAACGAAGTTTAAAAAGTGGTTTTATAGCTGGACATTTTAGATACTTCATTAAAGTGTTATTTTTTAAACAATCAGATATAATGCAAAATACTTCTTCTATAGCTTTTAAGATTTTATACTTCTCTAAATCACCATAGGAAAAATTTATATTTAAAGAACTATTGATCAAAATTCCTCTAGCAACCATCTCTTGAATAAATAAAGTTTTAACTTCAAAAGATGTACCATTGGCATGATCTAAAAATTGAAAAATCCTCCAGGGTTCATACCCACATAAATTAATTGTTCCTTCTAAACCGTATTTAACAATTAATTGTTCTACATAATCGCCAAGAACTTTCCCATACGTCCATAAGTAATTAATAACACTATTTGTTTCAATTTTGTCTATAGTTGCAAGTGCAGCTGCTAACGAAAGAGCCTCACCACCAAAAGTACCAGAGAAAAAGACCTCTTCCATCTCTTTCATAATATCATCTCTACCAACAATAGCAGAAATCGGCATACCATTGGCCATGGCTTTTCCAAAGCAAGAAATATGAGGGATAACTCCAAAATATTCTTGAGCACCACCTAATGCAAATCTAAATCCTGTAATAATTTCATCAAAAATAAACAAAGAACCATATTTTTCGCATAAATCTTTGATTCCTTGTAAATATCCATCTAACGGTGCAGTAGAATTACATGGTTCCATTATAAGACCTGCAAATTTTTCTGTTTTTAGCAAATCTTCTATGCAACTTAAATCATTATATGGAACAGAAACGGATAGCTCGGATACTACTTTTGGTACACCTTTATTACGAGTCGTAGTTCCAATATACCAATCTTGCCAACCATGGTAACCACAAACAATCATTTTATCTCTATTAGTATAGGCCCTAGCAATTCTGACCGCAGCCGACGTTACATCTGTACCATTTTTAGCAAATCTAGCTTTTTCTGCCGAAGGAATAATTTTACATAACTTTTCTGCTAATTGAATTTCCAGTTCTGTTGCAAGACTAAATATAATGCCTTTTTGTAATTGTGTTTGGACAGCATAGTTAATATCATGATCATTATACCCAAGTATATTTGGCATCAAACAACTTACTAAATCTATATATTCATTTCCATCAACATCCCACACCCTAGATCCAGACCCATGTGTTAAAAACATTGGCGAATAATTTTTAGGGTATTGAATATATGATTTACTAAATGTCTGCGTTCCCAGTGGGATTGTCTTAAGAGCCTTATCTAAAAGTACTGTGGAATTTTTAAAATTTGCACATTGAATATTTTCATTTTTTAATGATATGTCAAAGCCTTCATTTCTTTTATAATCTGGTTGAATAATATCAGGATTATTTCTTAAAGTTTCAAGAAAATCATAAGTTGTAGCATTTTCTTTTGATTTTTTTACTAAAGCCTCAATAAATGCTAAATCTTCTTTACTATCAACAGTCCAACGATATTGTTGCAAATTATTTATTGGCGATGAAACATTTAAAATTTTAAATCTATACTGATTATTACGAATATAAGATGTTACATGCTCATGATCACTCTCACGTACAGCATTATAGTTAGCTTCTTCTAACGCTTTTATTGTAAAAGTTTCACAATCTAAACCATCTGGCCAAGTAGGAGGTAAAACATTACTTGCATAATCAGCCATACCGCTTGAAACTAGATATAGTACTTGGCCTGCAATATTTGGATCAAGCAAAGGGCAGTCGGCTGTTATCCTAACAATAATATCAGCATTATATGCTTTAGCAGCATCATAAAAACGCTTCAAAACATCAGATTCATTGCCTCTAAAAATATCTATTTTATTTATTTTGCACCATTCAACAATTGGATCATCTATTTTAGAATCGGATGTTGCAACTATAACTTGATCTAAAGTAGGGATCTTACATGCAGCATTAACTACCCATTGTAAAACTGGCTTACCATCTAGGAGTTTCAAAACCTTTCCTGGAAATCTGGTAGCACCCATCCTTGCTTGAATAATAGCAACTTTTTTCATGTTAACACCCAATTTCTTGGATCTATCAGAGGATGTTTAATATTTTTAAAATCTATAAGATGGTTCAATAAATCCAAGACTTCTATGTTTTTTGAGTAATTAATAATTTCTTGTAAATTATCTGATGAAGACACACCTATCACCCACTTATGCACCCAATCTTGAGTACTCGCCCAAGATAACAGAGCTTTTAATTTTGATTGATATGGCCTAACTATTTCAATAAATTTTTTCCATAATGGTCTTAAATTAACAAGTTCTTGCGGCAAATGTTCAGATAACAATACTCCCTGAAGAAATAAAGAACGTGCATGAACCTCTATATTATGTATATTAATATAATCTAAAAATTCATCATTAATAAAAGTTTGATTCAAAGGATTTAATGGGATTTGAATAATATCCGGAATTTTTATGGAATGAAAATTTTTGATTTCTTGTAAATCATAAGCAGATACCCCAATTTTTTGAACATAGTCATGTTCTCGAAGGCAATCAAAAAAACCTCTTAATTTTTGTTGATCTATTTTATGTAAATTTTGAGGATCATGTAACAAAATAGCGTAGTAATTTTTAAAATTATATTTTTCTATTGATTCTTTTATTAAATTAAATATTGACTGATAATTATCAAAAACACTAAATTTACTAATAATTTTCATATGAACTATTTCTAAATCTTCTCTAAGCACATTAAATAAATTACCATATGCAAAAGCCGTATCAAATGTATCAATACCAAAACGAATCGCAAGATTAAAAATTAAGTTAATTTCTTCTTGTGTAATGGACTCTCCCTTAGAAAGTATTCCATAAGGTTTAGTAAAATTAGCAGTGCCAATAATAATTTTATTAAGCATATTCTTTCAAGAATTTAATTACATTAAGTTGATCATTTGGTTTTAAACCAACATACAATGGTAAGCTTAAGCACTGTGAATAATAGATCTCTGCACCAGATAATTTAATATCACCAATTTTTTTCTTATAATATGGTTGTTTATATAATGGAATATAGTGTACTTGTGTTCCAATACCATTATCTTTTAATTCCGTCATAACTTGAGTTCTTGATTTTTCTATTTTTTCATAATCAATATGAACTATATATAAATGCCAAGCTGTATCAGAATGGTTTAATTTTTTTATAGGCTTTATATACTCAATATTTAGAAATGCATCATCATAAAATTTAACAATTTTAGTGCGTTCAAATTTAAATATAGCTAGTTTTTCTAATTGACTAACGCCTAGTGCACAATTGATATCGCTAATACGATAATTAAACCCAAGTTCTTGCATTTCGTAATACCATGGCCCAGATTCATTACCTTCCCATTCTGTTTTTTCACGAACTATCCCATGACTACGCAATAATTTTAGTTTTTTTGCAATCTCTAAATTATTAGTTGTAACGGCACCACCTTCACCCATAGCAATGGTCTTAACCGGGTGAAAAGAAAATGTTGTAATATCAGAAAAAGCATTTGAACCTATTGGATGCCTTTTATTGTTTTGATCTATATAAACAGTACCAATTGCATGAGCAGCATCTTCAATAATTAGTAAATTATATTTTTTAGCTATTTTATAAATAGCTTCTAAATCTTCACATTGCCCTGCAAGATGAACATTCACTACTGCTTTTAGAGATTTGTTTTTGTTAGCTAAGATAGCTTTTTCTAATGTTGCTGCTGTTATCAAGCCCGTAGATTGATCAACATCAACAAAAACAACATCCGCCCCAACGTATTGAACAGCATTTGCAGATGCCAAAAAAGTAACTGCTGGCACCAATACAGTATCCCCTGAATTTATCCCTAATGTTAACATCGCTAAATGTAATGCTGTCGTTCCGTTAGAACAAGCAATAGCATATTTAGCATCAACTACTTTTGCTAATATATCCTCAAATTGATCAACCATTGAACCACAGGTTAACCAATCACTTTGTAACACCCGTATTACAGAATCAATGTCTTTTTGATCTACAGAATGTCTTCCGTATGGGATCATAATATTTTGGTAAGTTGCTCTGTAGTTACCCATTCAGTATTAGTTTCGCTAGAATAAATCATTCTTTTACCAATAGGCTTACTTTTAATATATTTGTTACTCGACTCAATGTGTAAAGCGTTTGGAATAATTACATACCTATCTTCCATTTCCAATGTTTGCAATGCTTCATCGGAAGTTAAAAGCCACTCATGAAGCTTCTCACCAGGACGAATACCAATGGTATGGGTTTGAATTCCAGATTGAATAGCCTGTGCTAAATCAATTATTTTCATACTAGGAATTTTTGGAATAAAAATTTCTCCACCATGCATTAGAGCTAAATTAGATAAAACAAAATCAACTCCTTGAGGCAACGTTACCCAAAATCGCGTCATCTCATTATCAGTTATTGGTAGTGATTTTGCTCCATCTTTAAGTAATTTTTGAAAAAATGGAACAACGCTCCCTCTAGAACCAACTACATTACCATAACGTACTACAGAGAAAATAGTCGGATCAGAACCTCTGATATTATTAGCAGCAATAAAGATTTTCTCTGCAGCAAGCTTACTAGCCCCATAAAGATTAATAGGGCTAACAGCCTTATCTGTCGACAAAGCTAATACCTTTTGAACGCCATTTCTTAAAGATGCTCTAACGATATTCTCAGCTCCAATAACATTAGTATGAATACATTCATATGGATTATATTCAGCTATTGGAACGTGCTTTAATGCCGCTGTGTGAATAACAATATCCACATCACGCAAAGCCATTTCTAAACGACTATAATCGCGAACATCTCCAATAAAATAACGCATAAAACTATACTTAGAATCAGGGAATTTTTGTGCCATTTCATACTGTTTTAGCTCATCTCTTGAAAAAATAATTAATTTTTTAGGAGAATAATGATCAACTATTGCTTGTACAAACTGATTACCAAAAGATCCAGTACCTCCTGTAATCAAAATAGTTTTATTATTTAATTCTGGTTTTTTTATAAGAAAATTTTTAAGCATACTAAATCCACTCTTTAATCCATTTAATAATATTATTAATTTGTACTTGAGTTACATAACCACTCATCGGTAAACTCAAAACTTCATTCGCTAAAGTTTCACATACAGGTAAACCTTTTCCTGTTGCCGTTAAATAAAAATTATAAGCTGGTTGTAAATGTAAAGGCTTTACATAATAAACCATAGTTGGAATTCCTTTTTCTTTTAAACCGTCTATCAATTTAGTGCGATTTATACCATTAAGAAGACGAACCGTATATTGAGCCCACGCTGATGTTGCTTCATCAATTACATACGGCACTCTAACAATATCTTTAAGCCTTGCATTATAAATATCCGCAATTTGTTGTCGAGCAATTAATTCATCAGAAAATATTTTAAGCTTTTCTATTAAAATCGCTGCTTGTATTGTATCTAACCTACCATTCATACCAATACGTACATTATCATACTTATCTGATCCTTGACCATGAACACGCAAAGATTTTATAACAGTTGCCAGCTCATCATCGTTGGTAAAAACCGCACCACCATCACCATAACAACCCAATGGTTTAGCTGGGAAAAAACTTGTTGTTGCTAAATCACCAATATTACCAACTTTTCTGCCTTTATAACTTGCCCCAAAACTTTGAGCACCATCTGCCATAATCCACAACTTATATTCATTAGCAATTACGTCTATAGAATCATAATCTGCAGGTTGTCCAAATAAATCTACTGGGATTATCCCAACAGGTCGAAGCCCTGCTTTTTTAGCCGTTTGAATTCCTTGTTCTAAACTTTTTGGATCAATATTGTAGGTATCTTCTAGTGAATCAATAAAAACTGGTGTTGCTCCCATCCAAGCAACAACTTCTGCTGTTGCCGCAAAAGTAAAGGAAGGTACAAAAACAGCATCTCCTGGTTTAACTCTCATAGCCATTAAACCAAGCCCAAGCGCATCAGTTCCATTTGCACAAGAAATAGCATGTTTTACTCCGCAAAATTTAGCCAATTGCTCTTCCAATTCAAAAACTTCTGGCCCCATAATATAAATACCATGATCAAGCACTCGCTTAATTGCAGTATCAATTTGTGGACGAACACACTCTTGTTGCGTTTTTAGATCTATAAATTGAATTGATTTCATACCACAACTGAAATTTTAATATTATGCATAATTTCCCATTTTAATTATTTGAAGACTTTCGTAACTTGTAATCTGTTTTATAATTCCATTTTCCATAACTACAATCCGATTGCAATCTTTAAGTGTCGTCACCCGATGAGCAATCATAATAACAGTATGATCTCGACTAATAGCATTAATTGTTTCCATCAACCTAGCTTCCGTTTCATTATCTAGTGCTGAAGTCGCTTCATCAAAAATCAACACTTCCGGCTCTCTATACAAAGCTCTGGCAATAGAGATCCTCTGCCTCTCCCCACCAGACAACCTAATTCCTCTCTCTCCTACAATAGTGTTAGAACCATTTGGTAGCTCATCAATAAATTTACGTAATTGCGCTACATCGATTGCCGTGTTTAATTTTACTAAGTCTACCTCTTGTTCTCCAAAAGCAATATTAGCTTCGATTGTATCATCTATTAGATACACCGATTGAGGAACATAACCAATTTTTTTATGCCACTGATAAGAATTAACTTGGTATTCTCCATCAATAGATACTAAACCTTCGTGAGGCTTTAATAACCCCAAAATAACATCCACCAGAGTTGATTTGCCAGATCCAGTTTCTCCAACAATACCAATACACTCACCTTTTTTTATTTCTAGACATATATTGTTAAGAGCATTTTTTTCGGTATTAAAATATCTAAACCTAACATCTTGCAAAGAAATGGATTTATTAAAGACAAAATCAGGAAGATCTACATAATTTTCTTTAGCAGCTATTGTGGTATATTCTTGATAAACTCTTTCTATAGATGGAATAGCCGATTTAAAAAGGTTAAGTTGATTAATAATACGATTTAACCCTGGCATCAAACGAAATCCAACATAAAGATATCCAGATAAAATACCAATCATTTGTGCAGGGCTTTCGTGTTTTAAACACAAAAAGGCAATAGTAGTTATAAACAATCCTAAAAATAATACTTCTATCATCATCCTTGGGAGGGCATTAGTAGCAGTTTGAATAGCCTGAATATGGGATTTTTTAAAAGAATGATGTTGATAAGCACTTATAAAAGCATCTTTTTTACCCAAAAGAATAATTTCTTTGAAAGCATGAAAAAATTGTTGTAAATTCTGCCAACTATAAAGAGATGCTTCTTGCATTCTTTGCCCCCAACGATAAAATTGCGGCAATAATCCTTTGGTAATTGCTACCCACAACATTGTACCAATTCCAAATATTATAAAAGCTAACGAAGGATTCATGTACACAATCATCCCTATTAAACACAGAAAAATAACACCTTCAGATAAAACACTAGCCATAGTAATCATGCCATTAGAAAACATTAGTTCTGCGTCACCACCGACTATCTGCATACCTAAAGAAGAATTGCGCGTTAAATAAAATCCATAATCTGCCGTCGCATAACGATACAGTAATTTGTTTTTAAAATGATAATTTATTTTTTGAATCGAAAAATTCTGATAAAAAACTTCTAGAGCTGCCATAATATTTTTTACTAAATAAATTACCCCAACGGTTATGGCTATATAAAATAAAGTTCTACTTGGCGATAGTAAATTAGAGCTAAATCCCACCATAGCTAAATATTTTTTGCCAACTTCTGGTTGATTTAAAACTTGTGCAAAAACTACAATAACAGTTGCTGTTACTACTTCTAATATAGATGTGCATATAGCAAAACCAACAATACCTAACCATGTAAGTTTTTCTTCTCGAGTAAGCAGTGATCTAATCTTTTGAATTGCTGATAAAATAGATGGGGTTGACATATTTTTTTAATAATTTATTAACAAACAATATTAATTATTACCATAAAATTCTTTTAATATTACTTTTCCATAGCTACCGCAGTCCGGGTGAAGCTCACCAAAACTGCATAAATTTATATGTATACTCTCAGCTAATCTGTTTTCGGTGCTCTAAAAAATAAGAAGTGTTGTTTGAGCCTCTTTGGACTCTAGTTGCTCCTTACTTTACGAAAGGCGAGTTTCACGACTTATTTTTTAGAGCACCGAAAACTCATTAGCTGAGAGTATAACCGTAATGTTATCCTAGATTTACCAATTAATCATGGGATTACTCTAGAAATATGAAGAAGTTTTAAAGTTATAAGCCTCTCTTCTTCAACTTTACCATTAATCGCATCATAAGTACCTTGCGGATCCATTACATCGGTTACTAGCACAGCATCGTATTGTTTTAAGTCTATGGTTAGATCTACAACTTCTAATTGCACGCCAATTCCAATGGCTACTAATTTAGCTATATCAGCTAAATCTCCTGCTCCTAGCAAAGCAATATTTAACCAACCATTAGTTTTGCATACTCCAAAAGCTTCTTCACATTCTGTTCTTGCATCACGGAAAAATGTAAACGATCTGGCCAAATAATCTTTAGCCATAAGGCTTTTTTCTTTAAAGCCAGTTGGAGTTAAAAAATAAGTAATTCTACGAGGGGAAATTTGAGAAGCACGGATCCAACCTTTAGTAAGACAGCGTTTTAAATATTGATTCATAAGTCCTAGAGCAATACCCAATTCTTCTGCCAAACCACGCTGTGTAAAGACAGGGTTACTTTCAATTTCACTAAGGAGATGAACCATCACCTTTTGTTCTGTCTGTTCTCTGGTATCTTGGAAAACTGCCATTTTAGACGGCTACCTTAAATAGTTAATAAACAGTAAACTTACGTTCATGAACAAAACTTACATTAACTATTAAAACTAGTCAATAGTCCAATTTTAAAAACGTTTCTTCTTCCTAAATATACTCTCCGCTAACTGGTTTTCGGTATTCTAAAAAACAAGTGACTCGCGACCATCCTGGCGCGAACCCTGCGTGCGTCAAAATGTCTATCCTGACATTTTGTGCGTGAAACTCGCCTTTCATAAAGCAAAGAACAACTAGAATCCGAAGAGGCTCAAACAACACTCCTTGTTTTTTAGAATACCGAAAACCAGTTAGCGGAGAGTATATCAATTGTTTTTTTCTAGACAAAGTATTACTATTACTCAGTAATACTCTTACTGCAATCAAGTTCAAAGGAAAACAATTATGCGTATGACATCAAAAGGCCAAGTAACCATACCAGAAGAAATTAGACATAATTTTGGGCTATTCCCGGGATGTAATATAAAATTTTTTGTTAAAAAAAATAAAATTTATCTTGAGTTAGAAAATAACAAAAAACCTATAGGATCTAGATTTGAAAAAGCAAAAAATATTTCAACTACTAAATTATCAACAAAACAAATTATGGATTTAACCAGAGGAGAATAGCTTGTTACCAAAAATCTTAGTTGATTCTAATGTTATTTTAGATATATTTACTAACGATCCAGTTTGGGGTTTATGGTCACAAAACGTTTTAGATCAATATTGCTTACAAAACGAACTATGTATAAATTCTATTATTTATACTGAAATTTCTATAGGCTTTAATTTAATAGAAGAACTAGAAAGCGCAATTAATTTATGTAATTTAAATCTTATTAAAATACCAAATGAGGCTCTATTTTTAGCTGGAAAAGTGTTTATTAAATATAGAGAAAATAAAGGAAAAAAAATTTCCCCATTACCTGACTTTTTTATAGGAGCTCATGCTAGTGTACTTAATATACGTTTAATTACTAGAGACATTAACAGAATGAAATTTTATTTCCCAAAACTACAAATTATTTCTCCAGAAATAACTTGTCAGAAATAACATCATTAAAAAACCCCCCTCGCCACACAAATATGAAGCTAGCGGGGTTTAATAAAGTATTTATTAATTAATTATCTTTATTAATTATTATTTATCGCCATGTTCATGGTGCATTTTTTCAGCAGCACGATCGTGATGATGCCCATGATGCTTAGGATGATGACAGCAACATCCTGCTAACGATATAGAGGAAATAGCTAATAAAGAAACTAAAATTATGCTTACTAACCCTTTCATGATCAATATTCTCCTTATTTAATATACAATGTTAGTTAAGTAAAAAATAAACCCACTATTAAAGGATAGCTGATTTTTTAGTATTTTGTAAATTTTTTTAAAGTAACTGTTCAAACCCCAATATACTCCTTTGCGAGGAACGTACTGTTTGAACTGGTCGAAGACCAATGAGTTACGTACCGCAGCAAAGTAGTATATTGGGAGTTGAGCATACTTTTTAAATTGATTCAACTTGAGGTTCCCTAGCTAATAAATCTTCTACAGCTTGTTGTAGTGGCATTTTTTGCACAATAATTTGCCACATCTTAACAATTATTGGCATCTCAACTTTATATTTTACTGATAATTGGTACAATGTTTCCACATTATCAATAGCTTCCACCACTTGACCTATTTTTAATTTTGCTTGTTCTATAGATAGACCACTGGCAAGTAATAGTCCAAATTTACGATTGCGAGATTGATTGTCTGAGCAACTTAAAAAAATATCCCCCACTCCAGATAGGCCCATTAAAGTTTGCCTTTTACCACCTAAGAGATCCACTAAACGTAAGCCTTCAGCTAATCCTCTAGTAATAAGAGCTGCTTTAGTATTAGCTCCAAAGCCAATACCATCACAAATACCACTAGCAACAGCTAAAATATTTTTTAAAACCCCACCTAATTGTACTCCGATTAAATCATTAGAAATATATACTCTAAAATTTTTAGAATGTAGTCTGTTAATTAAATCTTTAACAAATAATTGATCTTGATTAGTATTTTTACCAGCAACAACTACTAAAGTAGGTGATCCTTTTATAACTTCTTTAGCAAAACTAGGACCACTTAATATAGCTACAGGAAAATCTTCTCCTAATAAATTCGCCATAATTTCACTAAAAAATTTACCAGTTGCAGCATCTAATCCCTTAGTTGCCCACGCTATCCTAGATGTTTTTATATAAGGCATTATTGAATGAATAAGACTGGTAAATGCACTACTTGGAACCACTACTAATAAATCCGTTGCTCTTTTTACCGTAGTAATTAAATCTGTCGTGAACTCAATGTTTTCTGGTAAAGTAACTTCGGGCAAATATTTGGTATAACTGCTCCTTCCCCAAAGTAAAACTTTTTCTTGAGGAACATTATTGGCTAATACAATCGCCAACGCAGTTCCCCACGTTCCAGCCCCTAATACTGCTATCATAAAGTAAACTATCGACTTCTTAGCTTACTGTAGAGCTGTCTTGATTAGTTTGAGGCCTATTACTAGCTTGTTGTTGCTCTAAACGTTGTTGGTAGAGAGTAGCAAAATCTATTGGAGGTAAAATAAATTGAGGGAAACCTCCTCTAGTTACTAAAGAAGCAACCGTTTCAGCAGCATAAGGGAATAGAATTGTTGGAGCAGTAGTTGATAACACTCTGTCTAATTGAGGCTCTTGTAAGCCCTTTATAGTAAATACTCCAGCTAATTTTATATCAATTAAAAATGCTGTTATTTCTTGTTCTGCATCAGCAGCTGTAGCACCTGCAGCCTTTTTAACTTTTAATTTTGTGGAAATTGTAGTATGTAGAATTACTTCATGCACCCCTGCAGCTTGATCTACAACTCTACGCATTACCTGAATATCAAACTTTACTTGTGGTTCCCAAGGCAAAGAAAATGCTTGTGGAGTAGCTGGGGCTTCGTATGAAATATCTTTAACAAAAATACTATGAATGGTTAAATTAGCCTGTTCTGGAACACCCTTAAGATTTGCATTATCAGCATTGCTTTGAACATTAGAATTATTTGCTTGATTAACACCTCTAGCATCTAATTTATTTTTATTAATATTACTGTCTTCTTTACTTGAAACTTTAACATCTTTTTTATTCTTATCTTTGTCCTTATCTTTTCCGCCCATTAACCCTTTAAAATTTTTCATAATATTTTACCCCTTTATCCTTCCTGCTCTTCTATTAATAAGTTTAATATAATTAAAATAGTGTATGTAATCTACTTTAATTTTTAGATCTTGTCTCTATTCTAAACTTAGCACATATTTTCTGTTCCCTTTTATTCCTTTTAAATATTTTTTAAAATATTATCTAACTCTCCTTTATCATTTAAATCTTTAAGAGCATCAAAACCACCAATATGTCGCCCATTAATAAATATTTGTGGCACGGTTTTAAGACCACCGCTTAATTGCACCATTTCTTTAAATTCCTGTTGATCTACACTAATTGTAACTTCTTTATACTTT
Source organism: uncultured Francisellaceae bacterium (assembly GCA_903907935.1). Classification (GTDB taxonomy): domain Bacteria; phylum Pseudomonadota; class Gammaproteobacteria; order UBA6186; family Azoamicaceae; genus UBA6186. The sequence continues at coordinate 14,329 of CAIVQA010000032.1, read as the reverse complement.
AGGCCTTTGTTGCGTAATAAATTTTTCGCACTTAAACAATATGGACAACCTTCTTTAGTGTAAATAACTATTTTTTCTAAATATTTGTTATTAGGATTACCTTTATTTGAAGTAACTAATGGCATTCCTGATGCCCGCCAAGCAGCTAGACCACCAGCTAGATAGAAAGCTTGTTTAATTCCATTTTTACGCAAATGAATAGCAACTGATGCCGAAATTTTACCAGTTTCACAAACTATTATTATTGGTCTATTTGGATTAGATTTAATTAATGTATTTTGATTATTGCAATCTACCGGTAATATATTAACAGAATTAATTATATAACTAGCATTATAATTTTCTGCTGATCTTAAATCTAAAATTAACGCATTTTCATGATTAAATAATGATGTTAATTGATTTACATTAACTTTACTTTGGTTTTCTAATGAATCACTCGATAGCCATGAAACTACCTCAAACAAAATATAAACTATTATTGCTAATAAAAACCCAACACTTAATGTTATATTGTGAGTTAGAAAATTTATAATATTGTTAATCATGTTTTATACTCTATTAAATTATTTAAGTTAAATATACTCTTGGCACATGAGTTTTCGGTACTCTAAAAAATAATGAGCGGTGTTTGAGCCCCGTGCTGCTGTTGTTAGCGCTGCTAAAAGTAGGGCGAGTTCAGCAAATTATTTTTTTAGAGTACCAAAAACTCATGTGCCATGTGCGAACAATATAGATACTATATTATTTTATGTTAAGAATAAATCATTCTCTAGTAACATTAATCATTTTAGATGGATGGGGAGTAAATACCCATAAAACCTATAATGCTATAGCCTTAGCTAATACTCCAAACTGGGACAATTTATTAAAAACATCTATTAATACTAATTTAGAAGCTAGCGGTAGTAGCGTTGGTTTACCTATAGGACAAATGGGCAATTCTGAGGTTGGACATATGACCATAGGTGCCGGCAGAATTATCGAGCAAGATCTTGTAAGAATTAATAATTCTATTATTAATAGTCATGATTTTATGAACAATAAAGTCTTATTAAATAACATTAAATTAACTGCCAAAAATAATAAAAAGATCCATATTTTAGGATTATTATCTGATGGTGGTGTTCATAGCCATGAATCACATTTATATGCTATTTTACAAATGATCGATAAACTTAAAATTCCTAACGTTTTTATCCATGCCTTTTTGGACGGTAGGGATACATTAGCAAAAAGTGCTGAAAATTTTTTAACTAAATTAGAAAATACTAATACTAGGTCAGTAATCGCTACTATTTCTGGCCGTTTTTTTGCAATGGATCGAGATAATAGAGCCGAAAGAACCAAACAAGTTTATGATCTATTAACTACCGGTAAAACTGAATTTGTAGCTACTACTGCTTTAGATGGTTTAAAACAAGCATATAGCAGATCTGAAACAGATGAATTTGTTTCTCCAACCAGAATAAATGGATCTCCACCAATAGAAAATGGTGATTTGGTAATTTTTTATAATTTTAGATCAGACCGAGCAAGACAGCTGTGTTATGCTTTAACTAAACCAGATTTTTCATTATTTACTAGAGAAAAAACACCTAAAATAAAATTAATCACTTTTACCAAATATGCAGACGACTTAATTGCTGATGTAATATTTCCTCCAATTAACATAGATCATACCTTAAGTGAATGCCTTTCGTTACATAAATTACCCCAATTAAAAATAGCAGAAACTGAAAAATATCCACATGTAACTTTTTTCCTCAATGGTGGACAAGAAGCTAGCTTTCCTTTTGAAGATAGAATATTAATACCATCTCCTACCGTTAAAACTTATGATCTCTCTCCACAAATGAGTGCTTTACAAATTACAGATGAATTAATAAAAGCTATTTACAGTAAAAAATATTCACTTATTGTTTGTAATTTTGCTAATGCTGACATGGTTGGACATACTGGTAATATGAAAGCTACTATTAATGCTATAGAAACTTTAGACAGTTGTTTTGAAAAAATTATAACCACCATCTCGAATACAACTTCAGATCTAATTATAACTGCCGACCATGGTAATGCTGAATTAATGTATGATATAAACAATAAACAAGCTTCGACCACTCATACTACTCTTCCTGTACCTTTTATATATGTCGGCAATAAAAAAGTACAGTTAAATAGTTCAAACAACTCACCATCCCCTGGGTTACAAGATCTAGCTCCTACTATATTAAAGCTATTAGGGCTAAAAAAACCACGTTCTATGACTGGTAATAGTTTATTAACTGTATAGAAATTCAAATAAGGGTTATAATATAAACATATGAAAAAATCTAAAAAATTAATTTTAATTGGTTTACTTTATCTATCACTATTCATTACATGTAATGCGGAAGACAAAAATACTACTAATAAGCTTCCTGTAGATGATTTACAAAGATTTTCTACTGTATTAGAAAATATAACCAATTACTATGTTAATCCTATAGATGATCATATATTATTTAATAATGCCATTCGAGGCATGTTAGCTGGGCTAGATCCACATTCTGCGTATTTAGACAAAGACGAATTTGCTGATCTAAAAGTTAGTACTACTGGTAAATTTGGTGGTTTAGGAATCGAAGTAACTCAAGAAGATGGTTTTATACGGGTTATAACCCCTATAGATGATACTCCTGCTAAAAAAGCTGGTATAGAAGCTGGAGATCTCATTATTCGTTTAAACGATACTGCTATCCGAGGTATGCCATTACGAGAAGCTTTAGATCTAATGCGAGGTAAACCTGGTACTAGTATAAATCTTACGGTATTACGCAAAAATAGTACCAAACCATTAAAATTTACTGTAGTTCGCGATATTATAAACGTACAAAGTGTTCGTCATGAAATTATAGATCAAAATATTGCTTATTTAAGAATTTCTAAATTTCAAAATGATACCGGCGATGAAGTTGTTAGACAAATAAGAGCTCTAAAGAAAACTATTGGAAATAATTTAAATGGTTTAATTTTAGATTTACGAAATAATCCTGGTGGAATATTTGAATCATCAGTAGCTACTGTAAATGCATTTTTAGATCAGGATCATTTAAAATATGACGGATTAATTGTTTATACTAAAGGCAGACTCGCCAAATCCGAAATCAAAGAATATGCTAAAGGTAAAGATCTTTTAAATAATTTACCTCTAGTAGTATTAATCAATGGCGGCTCTGCATCTGCATCTGAAATTGTAGCTGGTGCTTTACAAGATCATAAACGTGCAATTATTTTAGGAACAAAATCTTTTGGTAAAGGCTCGGTACAAACGGTGATCCCTCTTAAAGAAAACCGCGGATTAAAATTAACCACAGCTTTATACTACACTCCTTCTGGCAGATCTATCCAAGCAACCGGTATAACTCCTGATCTGTTAGTAGAAAACATCCAGGTACCAGTAGATAATCATAAAGAACAAGACTTAATTTCTATTAAAGAAGCTGATTTACAAGGACATTTACTACTAAATAATAACGACTCAAATGCCAACAAAAATAACTCTAATAGCAACACCTCTCCAACAAACAACACAGAAAATAGCATAAGCAATTCTAAAGTTAATGAAGATTACCAGCTATCTCAAGGTGTTATGGTGTTAAAGGCTATGGGTGTTTTCAAGTCCCAAAGATAACCGTTGCTTAGCCAATAAAGTATTTATGCCTTCTTTAGCTAAATCTAACATTTCGGTTAATTCTAACATTGAAAATGGCTTGGCTTCAGCCGTACCTTGGACTTCTATAAAATTACCTGAAGAATTCATGACAACATTTAAATCAGTTTCTGCATTAGAGTCTTCTTCGTAATCTAAATCTAAGATTACATTGTTTTTATACACACCAACTGATACGGAAGCAATTAAATTTTTAAATGGATTTTTAGATCCTACTATTAACCCTTTTTTTTGCATATAAATTATAGCATCGTACAAAGCAATACAGCCACCAGTGATACTAGCGGTTCTAGTACCTCCATCTGCTTGAATTACATCGCAATCAATAGTAATGGTATATTCTGGCAATGCAGTTAATTCTACGGCTGATCTAAGTGATCTAGCAATTAATCTTTGAATTTCCATAGTACGACCAGGTGTAAACCCTTTTGCTGCATCTCTTGGATTGCGATCATGAGTTGCCCTAGGTAACATGCCATATTCTGCAGTTACCCACCCTTGATTCTGTCCTTTTAAAAATTTTGGCACACCCTGAACAACACTAGCATTACATAAGACTTTAGTATCGCCATATTCTATTAAAATAGATCCTTCAGCATATTTAGTATAATTTTTAGTAATAACAATTGTTCTTAAATCTGCTTTACCTCTACCACTAAGTCGCATATTAATTACCTTATAATTAAAATGGTAGCAATAAATTAGGATCTATTGCTAATAAATATTTTTTAAAAGTTTCTTTTATTTGTTCTAATCCTACTGCATCAACAGCTTCAAACCTAGCTATTAAATTTGGAGTAGTATTAGAAACTCTAACTAAACCCCAACAATTAGTAAAATCTAACCTTAATCCATCTATGGTAGTAATGCGTGCTGTTGTTTTACTAACCATAGCTATTAACTTTTCAACAATACCATGCTTCTTACTTTCGCTAGATTGAATAATTAACTCTGGTGTAGAAACATTTTCTGGTAAATCTCTACACATGTCGTGTAAATTTTTTTCTGAATTAGCTAATAATTCTATTAATCTAGCAGCTGTATATAAACCATCATCAAATCCAAACCAACGATCTTTAAAAAACACATGACCACTCATCTCGCCAGCCAATAACGCCTTTGTTTCCTGCATTTTAGCCTTTATTAAAGAATGTCCAGTTTTCCACATCAATGGTTGACCACCATGTTTTTGGATCAAAGCCTGTAAATGATTAGTAGATTTAACATCATAAATAATTGTTGCATTATTGTTTTTTTGTAAAATATCTTTAGCAAATAGCATTAAATATCTATCTGGCCAAATTATATTGCCTTTATTATCAATAACTCCTAACCGATCTCCATCACCATCAAAAGCAATACCTAAATCAGCATTATGCTCTAATACAGCTTGCTTTAAATCTTTTAAATTTTTAGGATCACCAGGATCTGGATGATGATTAGGGAAATTACCATCTATTTCACAATACAATGGTATACAATGTATTCCTAATGCATTAAATAATTTTTCAGCTACCGCTCCTGCTGCACCATTACCACAATCCACTACTGCTGTTAATTTTTTAGTTTTTTGATTAATTTTAATATTATCTACAATATACTGTATATATTGATCAATGATATTAATTTCTTTTACTTCGCCTATTTTATTTATTTGATTTGCTTGATTATTTTGATTTGCAATAATTAAATTTTTTAACTCTAATATTTGATCACCATAAATCGCTTGTCCAGATAAAATAATTTTTAAACCATTATAATTTGGTGGATTATGACTACCAGTTAACATTACTGCTGAATCGATATTTAAAGTACATGCTGCAAAATATAACCCTGGTGTAGGAACCAACCCTAGATCTAATACATTACACCCGGTAGTTATAATTCCTTGTTTTAATTTAGATATTAACCTAGGGCCAGATAAACGACCATCTCTAGCAACAACTACTTGTTTAGTACCATTTAATAAAGTTTTTTCGCCAATCGCTTTGCCAATTAAGAATACCGTTTCTTCTGTTAAAGTTTGATCCACAATACCACGAATATCGTAGGCTCTAAAAATTTCTGAATTAACCAAGTTATAACCTTCCCGTATGCCCAAAACCACCTACCGCACGTTCACTAACATTAAAATCTTCTACTAGATCTACGGTAGCTTGAGCAACCTTTACTAACACAAACTGAGCTATACGCTCACCAACTTCTATAGTAAATGCTGATTTACCTCGGTTCCAACAAGAAATTAATAATTCCCCCTGATAATCAGAATCAATTAAACCAACTAAATTACCTAAAACAATACCATGCTTATGACCCAATCCCGATCTAGGCATAATGATTCCTGCATACCCTGGATCTTCAATATGTACTGCTAACCCAGTAGGGATTAACTCTACATCCCCGGGATTTAATAGTAGTGGTTGTTCTAGACAGGCTCTTAAATCCATGCCAGCAGAACCTTTAGTTGCATAACTTGGCAATAGTAACATCGTTCCTAATTTATCATTCAAAATCTTAATTTTTATGTTTAAAGGTCGCATTTACTATAATTATTCCCTAGATCTTAAATGTTTTTTATGTACCATAAATTATGCCACGATTTAAAATGTAAATAAACTTGGATTTTTTTTTATAAAGGGGACTACCATGAATTTTATTGAAGCAATGAACTTCCGCCATGCCTGCAAGTTATTCGATCCAAACAAAAAAATCAACAAAACTGAACAAGCTCTCATTCTTGAATTTGGACGTATTTCTCCATCTTCTTTTGGATTAGAACCATGGCATTTTTTAGTGATGAATGATCTCAAACTTAGAGAAACAGTCAGACCTGCCTGCTGGAATCAAGCACAAATTACAGACTCTTCTTTTGTAGTACTTTATCTTGCCCGTTTACCAAATCAATTTCGTCGCGATTCAGCTTTTATGCGTCAACGTTTATGGCGACGTAGTCAAGAAGAAAACCGTTATCAAGTGTTCCAAAATAGTATCATTGATTATCTCTCTGAACAAAATACTGGTGAATGGGCCAAACGTCAAACCTACATTGCCCTTGCCAATATGATGACAGGTGCTTCTAGCCTTGGAATTGATTCTTGTCCTATGGAAGGTTTTTATTATGATGCTCTAAAACTCTCGCTAAAAAATCATGTCGACTGGAATATATTTGATCCTGTTGCTTTATGTGCTTTTGGTTACAGGGCCGGCAATCAAACTAAACAAATTCGCGAACCACTAGAAACAGTGTGTACAAATGTATAAGTATATTCTCATGTATGATTAGTATACTCTCAGCTAATAAGTTTTTGGTGCTCTAAAAAACAATTGACTCGCCTTTCGCAAAATAAGGAACAACTAGAGTCCAAGGAGGCTCAAACAACACTCCTTGTTTTTTAGAGCACCAAAAACTTATTAGCTGAGAGTATATATTAAAAAAAAGTCATTAAATCAGCTGCTTGCAGACACTTTCGTTCTTTGTCTTTTAAATCACGCACAATTTTCCCTTGATGCAACACCAACGTTCGTGTCCCAAATTCTAACGCCTGAGACATACAGTGAGTAATCATTAATGCGGTTAATTTTTTTTCATTAATTAATCTATTAGTCAATTCTAATATTAATCGTTCCATTTTTGGATCTAATGCCGCAGTATGCTCATCTAGTAACAATATCTTTGACGGTTGTAAAGTTGCCATAATAAGGCTAATTGCTTGACGTTGCCCACCAGACAATGATCCCATTCGATCGGCAAGACGATTTTCTAAACCAATACCAATATCTAGAAGCCTTTCTTTAAAATGCTCTCGTAATTTATGATCCAGCGCTATTTTAATAGAACGACTTTTCCCACGAGATACAGCAAGACTTAGATTTTCTTCGATAGTTAGTTCTGCATAACTTCCAAGTAGTGGATCTTGAAATACCCTGCTAATCAATTGCGCTCTTTCATAAACTCGCCAATTAGTGACATTAATACCATCTAAAATAATGTCTCCTTCATCAATAAAAGTTTCCCCTGATAACATATTCATTAAAGTAGATTTACCAGCTCCATTACCACCAATAACAGTTACAAATTCACCAGAATCAATTTTTAAATTCAATTGATGAAATATCGTATTTTGTAATGGAGTTCCTTTACCAAAAGTAATTGAAATATTATTTAAGCTAATCATATGTTACACCAAGATTTAATAGATTTTATACAGATTTTTTGACGAATTTGTGGCATTAACATTGCAACAACAACTAAAGCTGCCGTAATAAGATTTAAATCGGATGCTTTAAGACCAGCAATTTGTGTATTTAAAGCTAACGCAATTACAATTCTATAGAGTATTGATCCAATTACACAGCTAATTAATGTTATTAAAATATTCTGCTTATGAAATATACTTTCTCCAATAATTACCGAAGCAAGACCTGTAATTAAAGTACCTGTCCCCATAGAAATGTCAGCAAAACCATGAGCTTGAGTAAATAATGCACCAGCTAAAGCTACCAAAGAATTACTTAAAGCAAGACCAATTAAAGTCATTTTACCTACGTTAATACCATAGGATGGGCTTACTTTAGGATTAATCCCTATAGCTCTTAAGGCTAAACCAAGTTGACTGGCAAGAAATCTATATAATAAAGCAACTATTAAAATTATAATAATTGTAATCATAAACAAAGACGAATTTGCTCCCTTTAAAAAAACAAAAATAGTAGGTTCAGTTAAAATAGCAATATTAGGTCTTCCCATAATTCGAAGGTTAATAGAGTAAAGTGCTGTCATTGTTAAAATACCCGCAAGCAACCCGAGGATTTTCCACCTTACATGTAAATAACCGGTTATAAATCCAGCAAAAGCACCAGCAAAAGTAGCACAAATAGTCGCAATCCAAGGATTAACATCCTTAATAATAAGTGAAGCCGCAACCGCTGCCCCTAAAGGAAAAGTACCGTCTACTGTTAGATCTGGGAAATTAATAGCACGAAAAGTAAAATAAACCCCCAATGTAACTAGGGAATATAATAATCCAAGTTCTAATGCTCCTAAAAATTGTATGGTATTCATAGTTGCCCTTTATTTATTGTTTCTAATAATGATTTGGGAATCTTAACTCCCAGTTTAGATGCTTGTACTAAATTAATTTTTGTATCCATTTTTTTCGGAAAAAGAACTGGAAGTTGGTGTGGACTTTCTCCATTTAAGATCTTAATAATAACCTCACCAGTTTGTTTACCAATTTCATATTGATCAGCCCCTAGTGCAGCTAAAGCACCATGAGCTACCATATCCGTATCGCTACAAAAAACCGGAATTTTATGTTTATTTCCAATATTTACAATTGAATCAAAGGCAGATAATGCCGTGCTATCATTATTAATAAAAATAGCCTGTACTTCTGGAATAAGTTTATAAGTAGCTTCAGCAATTCCTGCACTATTATTAGCGATTGCAAAGAAAAGTTGCAATCCTTTAGAAGCCGCGATTTTTTTCATATTCTCATTTAAGATTACAGAATTAGCTTCACCAGGATTATAAATAATACCAAGACTAATAAGATTAGGTAAAATTTTCTTAAAAAGATCAAACTGTAAAGCTGGATCTATAAAATTAGAAACACCTGTTACCATTCCTTCTGGCATATCTAAATGTTCAACGATCTTTGCTCCTTTAGGATCAGTAACGGAAGTAAATACAATTGGAAATTGATGTTGTTTATTGGCCACCACTAAAGCTTGAGTAGCAGGAGTACCAATTCCAACCAAAATACTTGGAGAAGAACCAATAAATTTTTGAGCAATTTGAGTTGCCAGTGTGTTATTACCTTGTGCAGACTGAAACTGGATGGTAACTTTAGTATTTTTTAATTCATCTAAAATACCTTGTCTGGTTATATCTAATGCAGGGTGTTCAACAACTTGAATAATTGCCACTTGTTTTTCTGTATTTGTTTCATTAATTGCTAAACAAATTTTTACTGATAAACAAGCTAAAACTATCAGTAACCATACACTAGTTTTAAATAATATATGTAACTGCTCACCCTGGTACCTGTTACTGTACTGCGGTACGTTCCTCGTACAGCAACAGGTACCCTGGCGAGCAGTTACTAATATATTACAATTCCTCATTTCTATATCCTTTTTTTAACCTATCTAAAATAAGACGATAACCTTGATAAGATTCTTGAGTTAAAAACCGAGCTACTCGCACTATAGTCGATAAGCTTATCCCTGTTTTTTGATGGATCTCCCTATAAGATAACTTTTCTTGATCTAACAATTGAGCAACTTGCCATCTTTCACTCATCGCTATTATTTCAGACGGAGTACAAAGATCACGAAAAAAAGCCGCACACTCTTTAGGTGTTTTAAGCTGTAGCACAGCTTGATATAAAGAATTTTCTTGTTTAGACATAAGTATCCCATAAAGCCCATCGTATTACTGTACTACTATAATAGTACAGTAATACTTTCAAAAAAACAAGTAATTATTCAACAACCTGGATTATCGAATATTGCAATTTTTTAGGAATAGAAAATCCTAATTTATTGGCTAAAGGGACATTAACTATCGCCTTTAATTCTCTAGGATTATGAACAGGAATTTGTTGCGGAGACTCTCCTTTCAATATTCTAGCAACCACTTGGCCTGTTTCTTTACCCATATCTTCATAATCATAACCAACAGCTGCTAAAATTCCTTTTTTTATCAATATTGGATCATTAGTAAAAATAGGTAATATCACCGGTAATAAAGGAGAACCTCCAGTAGCTACTTTAACTACAGTTGTGATAGCCGATACTAAAGTATTATCCTGTGGAAAGTAAAGTGCATCTACCTTGCCAATCAAACTTTTAGTTGCTTGCGCCACATCTTGAGTTTTATTGACAGTAACTTCAACAAATTTAATACCACGCTCTTTTAATAGCTTTTTCAAGCGTTCAATAGTAGACACAGAATTTACTTCTGCTGGATTATACATTAAACCTAAAGTTTTTAATTTTGGCATCATATAACCCATAAGTTCTAATAAACCTTCTAAATGTGCCGTATCGGTTATTCCTGTAATAGGATATCCTTCACTAGACTCTAATTTTGCAGCCTTAGGATCGCTAACCGCACTAAACACAATTGGAGTTTTATTTTCTAATTTTCTAGCTTCGTAAAACAAAGTCTGAGCAGATGATGTAGAAATACCTACTACAAGATCAAGATTAGAATGTAATAGTTTACTAGCGATTTGAGTTGCAGTAACCATATTTCCTTGAGCATTCTCATAAAAAACTTTTAAGTTTTTACCTTCTTCGAACCCTTGTTCTTTTAACGAAAATAGCATTTTTTGGCGCACTGCATCTAAAGCTGGATGCTCAACAATTTGACTAATACCAATCTGTTTATAAGAAGAGGGAATTGAGTCGTCTGCAATAGTTGGATTAAGATAGAGGAGAGAAAAACTTAAAATGAGGGAAACAACAATAGACAGAATCTTACTTTTAGAGATCTGTATTACGTTAGATTGGTTGGTTTGGGCGTTCGAGTTATTACACATGATTTAGTCTCCAATAATTTTTGTAAATTTTTAATGTTGGTTAAAAATGTTGCATAAGCACTAAATCGATACCCATAAAAATATAATTTTTTACTAAGCATAAAATTTCTCCTTAATGATCAAATTAAGAGACAAGCCTGTCCCAGTTACGTTAAATTAATTAAAGTATAAACTTAATACTATACTGATCGCAAATAAGTTTTCGGTACTCTAAAAAAATAATTCGCTGAACTCGCCCTACGTTCATCAATGCTAAAAGCAGCAGCATGTGGCTCAAACACCGCTCATTATTTTTTTAGAGTACCGAAAACTTATTAATCGAGAGTATACATTTTTATTTTATTTACAACTAGGGAACATGCACATTCCCTAGCACACTCGTTTACAAATAATCTATCCTTAAAATGACACAAGACAATTAACAGATGAGTGCAATGTCAAATGTAGCTTTTAGGAGATTTAAAAATGCCAGAACCAGAAAAACAAGAAGAAACAACAAAACCAACTAAATCTGAAACAATATCTACACCAACCGAGGTTAAAGCAACAGATCCAAAAAATAGTAATAATGTTATGAAAAACTTTACTAGCATCCTCAATAGAGTTACTAAAGGAGTTACTGATGGGGTTAATGTTATTTCTAAGGCTACCAAGGGATCTAATGCTATTTCTCAAGTTACTAAAGGAGTGACTAATGGGGTTAATGCTATATCTCAAAGTATATCTACTGCATTAAATTCTTCATCCACCAATACAACTACAGAAAAAACACCAGAAACTCCTGATCAAAAAACAAAAAATGACGATACTACTAGTCACCCCTAAGACCTTAAAAAAAAATAATATTGCATAAATAACAAATTTTTGTTAAAAAGGCTAAAAAGCTAAGAATAAAATTATTACCCCATTATAAATTTATAAAGTTTAGGGAATTATTATGTCAAGAGTATGCCAAATAACTGACAAGAAGCCTATGGTAGGACATACTGTCTCACACTCAAACCGTAAAGTTAAACGTAGATTTTTGCCAAACCTTAAATGGCATAGATTTTGGGTACCAAGTAAAGAACAATTTGTTAGACTCAAAGTTTCTAGTCACGGATTACGTATAATAGACAAACTAGGTATAGACCATATTATTGCCAATCTAGAGGCTACTGGTCAGAAATTTTAATTAAAAGGCAATAAATATGTCTAAAAAAAGAAAAACTATCATTGTAAAATTAGTATCTACTGCTTCAAAATATTTTTATACCACTTATAAAAACCCTAAAATGGCTGGAGGTTTTCAAAAAAGTGGGAAGCTAAAATTGATGAAGTATGATCCTTTGGTCAAAAAACACGTGTGGTTTGAAGAAAAGAAGCTCGGCAAATAAAAAAATCATATACTAATCGCAGCACATGAGTTTTTCAGTGCTCTAAAAAACAAGGAGTGTTGTTTGAACCTCCTTGGCCTTCAGTTATTCTTTATTTTGCGAAAGGTGAGTTTCACGACTTGTTTTTTAGAGCACCGAAAAACTCATGTGCGATTAGTATAACTATAACTATAATAAATTATTATAAGAATTTTAATATTTATTATTTTTATTGATATGGAGCAAACAAAATGGCTGAGTTAGATGACACATATGATATGCCATTTACCAAAAAAGCACACCGCCCATGGAAAACTGCGCTATTAGAGCAAACGGTAAAAAATCCTAATCCTACCAAGCAAGCAACTTTGGATCCTACTTTACAACAACAAAGTTATAAAAAAAATCCACCGGTAGTAACTGAACAAGTAAATCCGTTAAAATCAATGTTACAAGAAAAAAACTTTCAAAAAGACCAGCTGATTAATAAAATAACCGATAAATCTAATAGTTCCCTTTTAGTAGGAGGTTTTTTTCAACCTAATAACCTACAAATCCAAAATTCTAGTCAAAATGGGAAAAAAATTAATAGCCTGATCCATGATCTAAAAAGTAAAGAACAAGAAATTACTTCATTAACTGCTAATTTAAAAATTGCTGAGGCAACAGAAAAAGCTGAACAATCAGAAATTCTTCGACAAGCCGAAGAACAAGCCAGAGTGTCTGCCGAACAACGCATGAAAAAAGCTATAGAACAAGTTCATATAGCTGCTTCTCAATTAGGGATCGCTATAGAAAAAGCCCAACTAGCAGAACAAGCCCAAAAAGAAGAAGAAAGACTTAGAAGGACTGCTGAAAGTAAGATCAATAAAAATCTTGAACAAATTAGACTACTAGAGCTTGCTCTACAAAATGAAGTTCAAGCGAAAAAGTCCGCAGAAGATAAAGCACAAATCAGCTTAAATCAAACCATTCAAACAGAGCTAGCTAGACAAGAAGTAGAAGGCATTAATAAAAAATTAGAACAAAATTATTTAGAGATCACAGAAAAATTACGTAGTGCGGAACTAGCAAGATATTCTGAAGAAAATGCAAAATGCGAGCTACAACAACAATTTAATCGTTACCAAGAAATTGCAGAACATGATAAACAAGCATTAGAAAAAACTTTACAACTTTTACAATCTGAAAATAATGAACTACATACTGATCACAATGAATTACAAAACCAAATCATAGGATTAGAGGAATTAATTAAACAACAACAACAACAACTTATTATGCTAGATGCCACTATAAATTCGCTACAAAATCAACAAAATAAGTTACAACAAATTATTGAAACTGAACAAAACTTAAGAAAATTAGCTGATCAAAAAGCTCATTCTGCATTAGCAACTGCAGCTAAAGCGGAATTAGCTCTAAAAGAGGAAACTAAACAAAGAAAATTAATTGATGAACGCGCCAAACGAGCCGTTGCTCATGCTAGTAAAACCGTAATGAAATTTTTAGATTCACCAATGTCTATAGATCAACATGAACCAGAAGAAAAAGAATTAGACGATAAATATTTAGAAGAATTATTAAAATAGTATAATATACTGATCGCACATGAGTTTTGGTACTCTAAAAAAATAATTGACTCGCGCCATCCTGGCGCTAGCCCTTCGGGCGCACTGCGTGCATCAAAATGTCTATCCTGATATTTTGTGCGC
>CAIVQA010000031.1 GCA_903907935.1 uncultured Francisellaceae bacterium | reverse complement strand
TTTAAAGAAAATGAAGAAAGAAGCCGTTAAAGATGTTTCATTACATGATAAGATTAGATCTATTATTGAGCCAACTATTGGGTATATTAAAATACCTAATGCTGCTATTACCTTTAAGTATGGTTTTTTAATTAATAGCGCAACTAAAGTAGCAATAAAACTAGTAACTAGCAATTTTGGTATTATAGCCAGGTGCCCTGAGCAAGCCATTACTTTTAGGTTGCTAAAAAATTTTGAATTGTTAAGAAAATTTTTAAATCTCATATTAATTTTTACACTCTATCTTTGGTTTTATTTACTTAAAGTAGCACAAAATTACTTAAAACTACATATGGTTATTTTAAATTTAGTTAATTATAAAGGAACTAGCGATGTTTAGGAACCTTACTCGTGGTGGTCAAATAACTATGCATGCTATTAGGATGTTTGGTCAAGTATTAAGGAGGTTAATTTTATGGGGATCTTTATTGTATATAATAGTTGCCGGTTACTGTGTTTATAAAAAAACCATTAAGTATCAGTGGTATTTATTAGGTAGTTATAATATTGCTTTATTAAAGCTAGGATTAATTGGTAACGCTGCCAAGCATACGGTAACAGATCCTTATGGTAAAGTTATAATAATTTCAGCTAAGCGATTTGTTGATGATCCCTTTTTAAAACAGCAATTAACTAATTTATTGTCAATAATTAATAATATTTTAGTTACTAGTTTGAAAATTGCTGGGATATGTTCGCTAGTAATAATTGTCTTATTGTGGAAAAAAGGTAAATTACAAAAAACCGATCAGGGGATCCGTGGAGCATTATTTTTAGAGTCAAAAAGATTAAAACTATTTATTAAAAAACATAGTAAGTGTTCTGATTTAAGTATTGCCGGAGTACCGTTAATAAAAGACTCTGAAACCAAACATATTTTAATAACAGGAACTACTGGTTGTGGTAAATCTGTTTGTATGATGGAATTAATGGATCGGATCCGTAAGCGCAAAGAACGTGCTATTTTGTACGATGATTCCGGTACTTTTATTCAACATTATTATAGAAAAAACCGTGATATTATTTTAAATCCATTAGATGAGCGTTGCCCAACTTGGAATATATGGCAAGAAGCAAAAGATTTAGCGGATTTTGAAGCAATTGCCGCCTCTTTAATGCCGGTACATTTATACGGTAGCGATCCATTTTGGATCAACTCGGCACGAACGATTTTTGCAACTCTAGCTGAAAAGCTAATGCATAAAAATCCTAAAACTAAATCATTATTACAGCCGATGTTTAGTGGTGATTTAAAGTTAATAAATGAGTTATTGCGTGGTACAGTGGCTGAATCATTAGTTAATGAATCAGTTGAGAAAATGGCTTTATCTATTAAATCTACGTTAGCTACTTATTGTAAATCGTTATTGTATTTAAAAGCAGAAGAAGAACCGTTATTTTCTATTAAACGTTGGTTACAAGATCAAAAAACTGATGGTTGGATTTTTATTTCCAGCAGTGCTGAAAAGCTAGAAGCGTTAAAGCCATTAATTTCAGTATGGTTAGATATTGCTGCTCGTGGAATACTATCATTACCGCAAGGATCTAAGCGACGAATTTGGTTTTTAATTGATGAATTAGCCAGTTTACATAGATTACATAGTTTAGCATTATTGTTATCACAAAGTCGTAAATTTGGTGGTTGTGTAGTTACGGCATTTCAGGATATTCATCAACTGCGTGCTATTTATGGTAGAGATGAAGCGGAAGCATTACTTGCTATGTATAATACCAACTTTTGTTATCGTACCAAATGTCCGGATACTGCGCATTGGATGTCTAGATTAATCGGCCAACGGGAAATTATTGAACAACGGGAGGGTTTTTCTTATGGAGCTAATGATATTAGAGATGGAGTATCAGTACATCAAGAGCGGCGTAAAGAACCATTAATCTTAGATACTGAGTTTTTAAAATTAAATGATTTTGAGGCTTATCTAGTGTTACCGGAAAATACGCCGGTTACTAAAGTAACATTAACTCCTAAAAATCGACCGATTAAATCTAAAGCATTAATACCTAGGAAATTAGAGGAAGTGTCCTTATTAAATACCGTACCGCCAACTACTAATAAAAAAGACAACAGCGCAGATGAAGAACCAAAAACTAAAGAGCCTACT
>CAIVQA010000030.1 GCA_903907935.1 uncultured Francisellaceae bacterium | reverse complement strand
TTATTATGGTTACAAACTTGGGCGCCGATGTATGCAATATTAAATTATATTATGACGCTCGCGGCTAGAGCTAAATCTATTGCAGCATTATCAGTTTCTAATGAAGCAGGTGTTACTATTGCTAGTTCAGTAGGGTTAGTTAATGTAAATGCTGATATTGCTGCCATGGCAGGCTACTTAGCCATGAGCATTCCTTTTTTATGTGTAGCTATAATTAAAGGGGTTAGTTCTTTTGTAAGTGTACCTGGTATTTTAAGTAATGTTACCCAAGGAGCAGCTAGTCAAGCTAGCCAAGAGTCAGCAACCGGTAATTATAATTTTGGTAACATTTCTGAGGGAACCAGGCAGATTTATAATACTAGCATGTTAAATCATAGCTATGCTGCCAGCTATAGATCTGGTTCGTTTCATCAAGCCGATGGGCGTTCGGATTTAATAACCTCTGCTGACGGCCAACAAGTATTAAATATAGGCAATTCTAATTTACCAGTATCATTAAATGTAGCAGAAACTAAAAGTACGCAATTAATGACGCAGGCTGGTATTAGTCATCAAAAAGGATTGGCTCTATCAGCATCTTCTGCTGAAAACATGGTTGACACTTTAAATAACAGTGTAGAGTTGTCTGATTATCTTGCAAAATCTAAACAAGGGTCTGAGCAATATGGTGACAATAAATCTATAGAGCAAATTGCAGCATTAAATAAATCAGCACAAATTGTTAAAAAATTTGGAGACGATCATAATGTAACAACTACTAAAGCTGCTCAAATATTAGCTGCGGTAAATTGTAGTACTGATAGAAGTGTTGTTGGTAAGATTATAGGACAGATTGTTGGTGCTAATGCTGAAATACGTGGCTCAATTAGTGCTGATGCAAACGTGCAAAATATTGATAGAGATGCTCAAGAAGTAGTTAAAAGCAAAGATTTTCAAGAATCGTTGAGAGAATCTTCTCAATTAACACATAATCAATCTTTTGCTAAACATGATGATGAAGGAAAAAGATTAGCTAATAGTTTGAGTCATTCTTGGAATAAATCTAATAACTTGAGACAAGAAGCTACTAAGAATTTTACCGAATCTGAAAACTATCAAAAACAAGCAACAGCAATTAAAAATTCGTCAGCGTCTATAAATGCAAATTATAATCAACAATTTTTAGAATGGTTTGCTTTGCAAAAAGCAGATAATACTAGTAATGGCCACATAGGTAATATGGGGGTGGCTCATATTATGGCTCATAATCCGGAAATAGCAACCAAGTATGCTGAGCGTTTTTTAGAAGAAAGAAATGTATTGCCAGCTGAGCCTGTGGAACTACAAACAAAATCACCAGATAATTTAAAATCAAGTTATCAGAAAGATAACAGGCATATCATTGTAGATGTAAATAAAGATAATGCACATAATGGCATGAATACCATCAAAAACATGGCTAAAAAACAAGGCTTAATGCCAGTTAATAATAATTTAGAAGAAAAATTTAATAACAAACAACAAGAAGCTAAACAAAAATTAAATTTCGCAAATCAAGAAATAACAGATCAATATAATTATCAAGCTTCTAAGCACAAACAGCATGCTGAAGAGGTTTTTAATAAAGAAGAGAGTTAAATTAAATGAAAAATTATTTTGAATTGAAATGTTGTTGGGCAAACCAAGCGGGGCTCCCTGGGGAAGATGCATCACTATTTTTTGCTATTTTTTCTGCCAATCTTCTGGTTGATTCTCTAGCAGATCGGAACTCAAGATCTCTTTCTGTTGCTATAACCTGTTTTAAAGGAAACTCTGGCGTTATAAGTTTAAAAATGTTTAACCATACTCCATCCAAAAAAGCACTAAACAAAAAGCATAAGGTAATTGTAGCCATAGTATCAACAATAAAAAACCATCCACCGGTATTATTCCAGTCAACAAATATCAAGGAAACCCAGCAAGTTAAAAGTCTCATTAATCGTGTTTTTGGTAAATGTTTAGCATACGTTAACAGCTGTTCTGGAGTTATTTGCCAATCATCTGGAACAGCGTCAGGTAATGTTGTCCAAATTTTATCTTTAAGTAAATATAACATTATATCAAAAATTAATGCAACTATTGGAAATAAAATTACAGCACAACCAAAAATGTGGGGTTTATTAAAATGTAAGTTGATAATTATTGATACAATAATAGCGACTATAATTTTTAAACCCATAGCAATAAAACCTGAACTTGCCATGATTTTAGGATTACTAAAAAAAGTTTTTAATTCCATATGTTTTCTTCCAAGTTTAGTGTTGCAATTAAAATGCACCTTTTATTATAAGATAGCACATAAAAAATTAGAACAATACGTTTACATTCCACAATTAATCGTAAGGCATCACCTATATGTTTAAAAATTTTACTCGTGGCGGTCAAACTGCTATGCATGCTATTCGGATGTTTGGGCAGGTGTCAAAGAGATTAATTTTATTGGCATTGTTACTATATACGGTTGTAGCTAGTTGTTATATTTATCAAAAAACTACTAAATATCAATGGTATTTATTGGGTACTTATGCGGAAGCATGGTTAGAGTTAGCGATACAAGGTAATCAAGCGGTTCATAGAGTAAAAGAGCCAACCGGCGAACTGGTTAATATGGTAGTCAGTGAATTTATTTATAATGATTTTTTAAAACAACAACTAAATAATTTTTCTATAGCTATTAATAGTGCGTTATTAACTAGTTTAAAAGCAGCAGGATTATTTTTAGGAGCATTAATAGTATTATTATGTTACCGAGGTAAATTACAAACTATCAACAAAGATATTCGAGGGGCATTATTTTTAGAAGCAAAACATTTAAAAAAGTTTCTTAAAAAACATAAAAAATGTTCTGATCTAAATATTGCCGGTGTTCCATTAGTTAAAGATTCTGAAACTAAACATATTTTAATAACCGGTACTACCGGTTCCGGTAAATCCGTTTGTATGATGGAGTTAATGGATCATGTTCGCGCACGTAAACAACGAGCAATTGTTTATGATGATTCCGG
>CAIVQA010000029.1 GCA_903907935.1 uncultured Francisellaceae bacterium | reverse complement strand
TTAGAAAATACATTAGAAATTTTTGGATCATAAAGATAAATAGGTATAAATAATGTTATGATCAAAAAATCAAATAACCTTAATTTAAAAATTTTCATAAATTTAAAAAGTTGCATAAATAATAAAAATATTTTTTAAATTTCTAAAAATTTTTTATTAATATATAAAGCATTGCCGTAACCCTTTATTTCTGTTTTTGTGTCTACTCTAATAAAATTATGTTTAAGTAAAAATAGATCTAGTTTTTCAATTGTTGCGCAATTTTCATACAGCTCGTCGTAATTTACTTCTGAGATAATGCCGTCAATTTGTTTTAAAGTGTTTTTTGCCCCTTCAAGAGCTAGAAGTTCTGCCCCTTGAATATCTAGAACCAAAAAATTATATTTTGTTTTATTGTTAGGGTCTTCTTGTTCTATAAAATAACTATCAAGTTTTTTAAGAGTAACTGGAAATTCTTCTGTTTGTACGATGGATGGAAAAATTGTTTTATGTTTTTTTAGCTTTAATATAGAGCTTGAAAGTCCATTATTGTTTGTTTTAAAAAAAGTAGATTGTTTATTTACATTACTTGCTGCAAAATTAGCCACTTGTATTCCAGGTTCATCATTATGATTAATAGAATCATTAAGTGTTTGAGCGAGTTTAGGATCAGCTTCTATCCATAATATATTGTTAATATTAAACGTTTTATAAATATTTTTTTCTTGTCCCTCGTTTGCTCCGATATGGATCACTCCTTTTATGGTTAGTTTGAAAGTTTCTGTTGCTGTTTTTATTAGGGAATAAAAATTATCATTGTTAGGTGGGTGTTTAATATTTTTGCATAATGAGTTTGGGAATAATATATTTATAAAGGCATTTTGAATATATGGATTGTAAATATATGGTGGTATAAATAATGCTACAATGATTACATCGATCCATCTTAATTTTAAAATTTTCATAATATAAACAATTTTATTGTTAATTATATATATTGATTGCACATGAGTTTTCGGTGCTCTAAAAAACAAGTGACTCGCGGTCATCCTGGCGCGAGCCCTGCGGGCGCACTGCGTGCGTCAAAATGTCTATCCTGACATTTTGTGCGTGAAACTCGCCTTTCGCAAAGCAAGGACAACTAGAGGCCAAGGAGGCTCAAACAACACTCCTTGTTTTTTAGAGTACCGAAAACTCATGTGTGCTCAGTATAGCTTAGTATTAACTATCATTTATTAACAGTGTTTTTTGTTACAAAGATAACTTTTGCTGTAAGCTGTTTTTTACAGAGTAATGTAATATTGCTATACCTTAAAAGGTAATGATATCATTCAAATTTAATAAATATGAGAAAATAGAGCATGGATTCCTTTAGTAATAGCCTTAATAATTATCTTAGTAACTATCTCTGTAGTAATAAATCTAGACGAATTAATAATATTCATTTTGTAGGAATAGGTGGTACCGGGATGAGTGGTATAGCTGAAGTACTACATAACCTAAATTTTACAGTTTCTGGATCAGACATTGTTAAAAACGAAGCAACAAGTAGGTTGTCAAGCTTGGGCATCAGTATAGCTTATTCACACATTGCAGAAAATGTTGCTTATTGTGATGCTATAGTAGCATCTTCGGCAATAGCTAAAGACAATATAGAATTACTAATCGCTAAAAAAAGACATATCCCAATTATTCACAGAGCTGAAATGTTGGCAGAATTAATGCGGTTTAAATACGGTATAGCAGTTGCTGGTAGTCATGGAAAAACTACAACTACTAGTTTAATTGCTACAATTTTAGCAGAAGCTAATTGTGATCCAACTTTTGTAGTTGGAGGTAAATTAAATAAATTTAGTGCTAATGCTAAATTGGGTACCGGGGAATTTTTTGTAGCAGAATCCGATGAAAGTGATGGATCATTTTTACAATTAAATCCATTATTGGCAGTAATTACTAATATTGATAATGATCATCTTAGTAATTATGGTGGTGATGTTAATAATTTAAAAAAAGCTTTTTTAGACTTTATTCATAGGTTACCATTTTATGGGTTGGTAGTTGTATGTAGAGACGATCCAGCAATTTCTAGTATTATAGAAAATATTTCTAGGCCACTATTAAGTTATGGTTTTTCTGAAGAAGCAGATTTAAGAGCTATAAATTATAAACAGCAACAAAATATTAGTAAGTTTCAAGTGTTGTTTCCTGGTGATCCTAAGCCTAGGGATATATCGTTAAATTTACCAGGTAAACATAATGCATTAAATGCACTAGCTGCCATAGGAGTTGTTACAGAATTAAATATTGATTTTTCAATTATCCAGAATACATTAATGAATTTTCATGGTACTGATCGTAGATTTCAGATCCATGGTGATTTTTTTATTAATAGTAAAAGATTTTTATTAATAGATGATTATGGGCACCATCCTAAAGAAATCCAGGCAGTAATGTTATCTATAAGAGAAGGATGGCCAAACAGAAGATTAGTAATAATTTTTCAACCTCACAGATATACTCGTACTAAGCAATTGTTTTTTGATTTTATTCAAGTTTTAGGCTGTTTTGATTATATAATATTGTTAGATATTTATAGTGCTGGAGAGACAGCTATTCCAGATATTTCATCACAAAGATTATGTAATGAAATATCTGAAAATTATGGCAATAAAGTGGTTCTGGTTTCCAAAAACAGATCGCTAAATTTAGAAGATTCTTTATTGTTAGAATTAAATAAAACTTTAGAAGATGGTGATATTTTGTTAATGCAGGGAGCTGGAGATGTTGGAAAAATAACAGCAAAATTAGTAACAAAATTACACGTTGGAGAGAATGTTAAAACATGAAAAGGTATATTAATCGCACATGAGTTTTCGGTACTCTAAAAAACAAGAAGTGTTGTTTGAGCCTCCTTGGTCTCTAGTTGGTCTTTGTTTTGCGAAAGGCGAGTTTCACGACTTGTTTTTTAGAGTACCGAAAACTCATGTGCGATCAGTATATAAAAATCTAACAGTTTTATTGGTCTTTATATTATTTATCCCAATCGCATTTTGTCAAAATCAAACTATTCCTTCTAAAGATTACCAACATAGAATAGAAAAGTTTTTAGAGCATAATTTTGTTAATAATCATGTTGGTTTGATAGTGCAATCTTTAACAGATAATAAGATTTTATATCAACATAATGAACATAAATTATTTGTGCCAGCAAGTTTATTAAAACTATTTACATTAGCTGCGAGTTTAAAAGAATTAACTCCAAACTTTAAATTTACAACTAGCCTTAAATGGGATCCAAAATCTTTTAAAAACCAGTATTTAACTGGGGACTTAGCTTTAATATTTAGTGGGGATCCTAGTTTAAAACAACATGATTTAGAAGAACTAATGAATGCTCTTAAAAAACAAAACATTAATAATATTAAAGGTGATTTAATAATTGATGATACCCTTTTTTCTGATTTTTATGGTGATGGTTGGAGTAATGAAGATTTAGTTTGGTATTTTGCAGCTCCTTCTGGAGCAATAGTTATTGCCGAAAATAAAATACCAGTATCCATTAAACCAATTAATACTCTTTCGCAATCTGTAGAATTTTTTTTAAATGATGAATATAAAGCGTTATATCCATTAGTGATTAATTCCAATGTTACAGCTGTTACCAAACAGCAAAGCGATACTGATTGTAGATTAGGTATTAAAGCTAATTCAGAAAACGAAATATTTTTTTCCGGGTGCGCTCAAATCGATCCATCTACTCAACAAATTAATTTGGCACTATATTCACCGCGAAAATATTTACAAAATTGGTTAATAGATTATTTACAAAAAAATAATATTAAATTACATGGAAAAATTATTTTTGGTAAAGCCCCAGAATTTTTATCGAATTTAAATACTCATGATTCTTTACCATTGTTTAATTTATTAAAAACTATGATGAAAGATTCTAATAATGTTTATGCCCATAGTATTGGTAAAACTTTAGGAGTAAAATTATATGGAGAAGGATCGTTTAAAACTGCTACTAAAGCAATGTTAAGTATTTTACAGAAAAAATTTACTATTAATACTAGCACATTGCGTATTGTCGATAGTTCTGGGTTATCGGTTTATAATGTGGTTAGTCCTAGTCATGTTATTAGATTATTACAAGCAATATATAATGATAAAGCCTTTAAAGAAAAAGTATTAAAAATTTTACCAAATTCTGGGCAAAATGGTAGTTTAAAAAACCGATTGGCAGCCCATGATTTAAAAGGTAAAATTTTTGCAAAAACTGGTTCTTTAACAAATGCTTCTGGGCTTGCAGGCTTTACAGTAACTAAAACTGGTCAACCAATAGCATTTGTATTTATGGTTAATAATCTAGTGCAAAATAGTTCTCAAGTAAAACAATTAGAGGATGAATTATGCGAGTTACTAGTAAATTCAACATCCCTTTAGCTAAGTTTACTTCTTATAAAGTAGGCGGTCCGGCTAAAATTTATTTTAAACCAGAAAATCTTGAAGAATTAGCCGAATTTATCAAAAAATTACCAAAAGAAGAAGAAATATTTTGGTTAGGGCTAGGCAGTAATGTACTAATTAGAGATGGTGGTATAAATGGAGCGGTTATTCATACCCATAATGTTTTAAATACTATAGAAATTATTGAACAAAATAATAAAGGATTATTAATTAAAGTAGGAGCTGGGCTAAGTTGTGCAAAATTAGCAAAATTTTGTGTAGATCATAATTTAGAGGAAGGTATTTGGTTTGCGGGGATCCCAGGCACAATAGGTGGTGCTTTAGCTATGAATGCTGGGGCATTCGGAGGTGAAACTTGGAATCATGTAGTAAGTGTAGAAGTTATAAATCGAGATGGAGAATTTTTACAACGTTCTATAGAAGATTATAAAATTGGTTATCGTTCAGTAATTAATTTAAAAAATGAAAAAATCAGTAGAGAATGGTTTGTAGCTGGATTATTGTTTTTTTCCTTTAATAACCAAATAGAAGATAACTTACAAAATAAAATAAATTTATTACTACAAAAACGTAAAACTACTCAACCAATAGGTACCTTAAATTGTGGTTCGGTTTTTAAAAATCCAGCTAATAACTTTGCAGCACAATTAATAGAATCTTCTAAACTAAAAGGAGAAAAAATCGGTGGTGCCATTGTTTCTAATAAACATGCTAATTTTATAATCAATGAAGGGACAGCTACTGCAGAAGATTTAGAAAAATTAATCAATTTAGTACAAGAAAAAGTATTTATTAGCCATAATATATTATTAGAGCCGGAGGTTAAAATAGTTGGGACATCAAAATAAACATTCTTTTGGTAAAGTAGCATTGTTAAGTGATAGTTCAGATCCAACAATATCACGAGAAATTTTAGAAGTATTTCAAAAAAAAAATATAGACGTTACCCTTATTGATGTTCCTAATATAATTGCTCGTTGTTCCATTTCCCATATAGTAGATCGATTAACCTCTCAAAAATTTTCTAGGGTATTTATTTCTTTAACAGGGGCACATTATTTATCTGGAGGACATATTCAAGGATTGTTAGATCTCTTGAGGTTGGACTATACCGGTAGTGGTATGTTAGCTACTGCATTAGCTAACGATAGAGTTAAGACTAAAAAAATTTGGCAAAAAATGGGGATAGCAACTACTCCATTTGTTACCTGGGAGCCAGATCTAAATTGGCAAGAAATAATTGGATTATTAGGTTTTCCGGTAGCTGTAAAGTCTTTATATTCTCATGATCAAAAAGTTTTTAAAGTAGTTAATATGGATCAGTTAAAAGAGGCTTGTCAAAATTTTTGGAGCTTTGAAGAAATTATTATTGAGCCATGGGTGGTTGGTGATGAATATGTAGTATATATTGTAGGAGATCAGGCTTTACCACCTTTATATTTAGGTAATTTAGTAAGTGAATCTATCAAAAAAGAGTACTATAAGCGGTTAAATGTTCAAGGTATGCAAAAATTAGCTATAGAAGCGTTTAAGGCAATAGGAGGACAAGGTTTAGGTAGAGTTAGTGTGGTAAAAGATTTAAATGATGATTTTTGGATTTTGTCGGTAGATCTTTCACCAATAATTATGCGTAATTGTCATTTTACTGAGGCTGCAAATAATTTTGGTATAAGTTTTGAATTATTAGTAGAGAAAATTTTAGCTACTAGTTTTGTCAAAAAGACTAATCACCAAAGATTATATACTATGGATGGTTCGTTTAAGTTTTGTGATTAAGATTAGAATTTTATTTAGTTTATTATAGTTATTTAGTTTATTATAGTGTTATGTCTTTTAATCTAATAATAAAAAAAATATTTTTATATAGTTTGTATTTAATTTTAATTAGCTGGGCATGCTTTGTTTGTTGGTTAGCTATAGAAAAGTTTAATCAAAAATATCCAATAACTAGATTGAAATTATTAGGGCAATTAGATTATATTTCTCCTATAGAAATACAATCTAACATTACTGATTTGTTGAATAATAATTTATGGATGATCAATGTTAATAAGGTAAAAGATAGACTATATGAGCATCCTTGGGTACAACATGTTTTTGTTAACAAACTTTGGCCAGATATTTTAAAGGTGGAAATAGAACAATATACTCCAATTGCTAAATGGAATAATGAGTTTTTCCTTACTTTTTCAGGTAAAATATTACCTTCTACTAATCATAGTGGTATTAAAAATTTACTATTACCAGCGTTTTATGGACAAAATGGTCAAGAAAATTTAGTTTTGGAAACGTATTTTATATTATTAGAAAAATTAGCACCACTTGGGTTGTTTATATCTAAAATTGAAATTATGTCAGATCAAAATATACAAATAATGTTAAATAATAATATTATGTTAAAACTAGGTACATTTGATTTGCTAGATAGAATAAATAGATTTACAGTGGTTTATAAAAAAAAATTGCAGCCAATTATTAGCGATATTTCTTACATTGATCTACGTTATACTAATGGGGTGGCGGTTGGTTGGGCTCAAAAAGGGGGAGGAAGCTAACAAATGTCCAAAAAAGATGATAATTTAATTGTTGGGTTAGATCTTGGTACGTCCAAGGTAGTGGCAATTGTGGCTGATGTGTCTAACGAAAATAAGATAGAAATTTTAGGAGTAGGAATTTGTCAGGCTTCTGGCATGAGAAAAGGCATAATAGTTAATGTTGATGCTACGGTACATGCTATTGCTAAAGCTATTGAAGAAGCAGAATTAATGGCTGGTTGTCAAATTCATTCGGTATATGCTGGAATAGTCGGTAGCCATTTAAGGGGAATAAATTCTCATGGTATGGTGGCGATTGCTAATCGAGAAATTACTCAGACTGATGTAGATAATGTAATTGAAGCAACTAAAGCAGTTGCTATCCCTCCTGATCAAAAAATTCTTCATTTATTACCACAAGAATTTATAGTGGATAATCAAGGTGGAATAATGGATCCTATAGGTATGACAGGAGTCCGTTTAGAAGCCAAGGCCCATATTGTAACTGGTTCGATAAGTGTAGTGCAAAATATTGTTAATTCGATCCGTAAATGTGGTAGAGAGGTAGATGATGTAATATTAGAGCAATTAGCTTCTGGTTATGCTGTGTTATCTCAAGATGAAAAACGTTTAGGGGTATGTATGATAGATATCGGTGGCGGTACTACTGATATTGCAGTATTTACCAATGGTGTTATTTGCCATACTGCAGTTTTACCGGTTGCAGGTGATCAAGTAAGTAACGATGTAACTATAGCTTTTCGTATTCCACTTAAGCTTGCAGAAGAAATTAAAATTAATCATGCAGTTGCGATGTGCGAATTAGCAGATCATGAATATAAAATTCCACTAACTACAGTCGGTCAACATGGGTCATTCGAGATTAGTCAATATAATTTAGCACAAGTAATTGAACCTCGTTACGAAGAATTGCTTTACTTGGTTAAAGAAGAATTACATAAAGTTGGGTTAATAAATTCTATGGTTGCAGGAGTAGTTTTAACTGGTGGCAGTTCTAAAATCCCAGGTATTATTGAATTAGCAGAAAGAGTGTTTAATTTACCAGTACGGCAAGGAATTCCTAATAATGTTATAGGCAACCCAGAAATTATTAATAATCCTATTTTTGCAACAGGAATCGGGTTATTATATAGCAGGAAAGATAAACAAGTAATTAAAAAGACAGGTCCTAAAAAATTTAGAAATGCGATTGATCGCGTAAAAGAATGGTTTCAAGGGAATTTTTAGGGGTATGAAATTAAACAGAATAGGGGAAAAACCCTCACCCCACCCATCTCCACTGAAGTGGAGATGGGGAGTTTGAAGAGAGAGTTTTTTCGTGAATAGAAAGTCATTTATAGGGGAGAGAGATAATGTTTGAACTCGTAGATAGCTGTTCGGATAAAGCAGTTATCAAAGTATTTGGAATTGGCGGTGGCGGTGGTAATGCTGTTGAATATATTCTACGATCAAAAAAGATTGAGCATGTTGAACTTGTTAAATCTAATACAGATGCGGCAGCATTAAAAGAATCTGCTGCACGTATTTTACAGTTAGGTAGTAAAACTACTAGAGGATTAGGAGCTGGTGCTGATCCAGAAATTGGCAAATTAAGTGCTGAAGAAGATAGTAATAAAATCAAAGAGGTTTTAGATGGAACAGATCTATTATTTATAACAGCTGGAATGGGTGGTGGTACTGGAACTGGTGCTGCACCTATAGTTGCTCAAATTGCTAAAGAAATGGGTATTTTAACAGTTGCAGTTGTTACTAAACCCTTTCCATTCGAAGGTAAAAAAAGAATGCAAATTGCCGAACAAGGCATAGAAAATTTATCAAAAGTAGTTGATTCATTAATTACTATTCCTAATGCTAGGTTGTTAACAGTATTGGGCAAAGGTGTTACTTTGTTAGATGCTTTTAAGGCAGTTAATGATATATTATTAAGTGCAATACAAGGCATTGCTGAATTAATAACTAAACCAGGTTTAATTAATGTGGATTTTGCTGATGTGCGCACAGTAATGTCGGAAATGGGATTAGCTATGATGGGTACTGGTGTGGCTAGGGGTGATAACCGCGCTAGAAAGGCTGCTGAGACTGCTATTTCTAGTCCATTATTAGATAACATTAGTTTACATGGTGCAAAAGGGGTATTGGTCAATATAACTGGCGGTACTAGTTTATCTATTTCTGAATTTGAAGAAGTCGGAGAAGTAATTAAAAATCTAACCGCAGAAGATGCTACGGTTATTGTAGGTACTGTTATAGATAGTCAAATGGACGATGAATTGCGGGTAACATTAGTGGCTACTGGGTTAGAAGCAAATTATTCTAGCTTTAGTTCAAGTTTAAATATTAATGGTGCCAATACAAATCAAAATTTAGGTCAAAGTACTAATCAAAATTTAAATCAAACTTTATCTAAAAAATTAAGCAAAGATTTAGATAATTTATTGCAGACAAGAAACAAATTTAGTCAAAATGTTTATAACAATTTAAATTATTTAAATAATTCTGATAATCAAGTAGAACAAAATATAGATTATCTAGATATTCCAGCATTTTTACGTAGACAATCTGAATAATGAAACAACGAACCTTAAGACATGAAATACATGCAATAGGCATTGGTTTACATAGTGGAGAAAAAATTTTTTTAACACTTAAACCAGCAGAATGTAATACTGGAATCATATTTAAAAGGGTTGATGTAAAACCAACTATTATTATTCCTGCTAGGGCCTCATATGTTACAGATACCCAGCTATCTACTAGTATAGGAGTTAACGGCTGTCAAATTGCCACAGTAGAACATTTGTTGTCTGCATTTGCAGGATTGGGGATAGATAATGCAATAGTAGAAGTAAGTGGGCAAGAAGTTCCTATTATGGATGGCAGTGCTGGACCATTTGTATTTTTATTACAATCTGCTGGTATTGTTGAACAGAGTGCTACCAAAGAATTTTTAGTGGTAAAAAAACAAATAAGAGTTACAGATGGTGATAAGTGGTCTCAATTAGATCCATTTAATGGTTTTATGGTATCTTTGGAATTAGATTTTAACCACCCAGTATTTAAAAAATCTAATTTGGCTGCTAGTTTAGATTTTTCTAGTATTTCTTATGTTAAAGAAGTATCTAGAGCTAGAACTTTTGGATTTATTAGTGATTACGAATGGCTTAAAGCTAATAATTTAGCTTTAGGTGGTAATTTGGATAATGCCATAGTATTAGATAGTAATAAAGTTATTAATGAGGACGGGTTGCGTTACGAAAATGAATTTGTAAAGCATAAAATTTTGGATGCTATAGGGGATTTGTATCTTTTAGGTAGAAGTTTAATCGGAAAATTTTCTGGATTTAAATCTGGTCATTTTTTAAATAATTTATTATTAAAAAAGTTATTAGCAGATCAAGATGCTTGGGAAATAGTAACTTTTAGTGATGAACAGGTAGTTCCTATTGTGTATTTACCAACCAAAGGGATCGGTGATAACCATAAATTAGCAATTAGTAATTAAGGTAATAAGGAACCCTCTCCCCATCCCTCTCCCGCATCACCCCAACCCTCTCCACCCTAAGGGTGGAGAGGGAGTCAAATGTTCCCCTTTCCAGCTTGCTGGAGAGGGGGCAGGGGAGAAGGTGGGAGAGGGGGAGTAGGTATAAAGGGGAAAAATTTTTTTATGACGGAATTAGTTAGTATTAATATTGAAGAAGAATTAAAGCAATCATATTTAGATTATGCCATGAGTGTGATTGTAGGAAGAGCATTGCCGGATGTGCGAGATGGTCTTAAACCGGTGCATCGACGGGTATTATATGCTATGCACGAGCTTAGTAACGATTGGAATAAACCATATAAAAAATCTGCTCGTATAGTGGGTGATGTAATTGGTAAGTACCATCCGCATGGAGATGTAGCAATTTATGATGCCATTGTACGGATGGCGCAATCTTTTTCTTTAAGGCATATGCTTATTGATGGCCAAGGTAACTTTGGTTCGATAGATGGCGATTCTCCTGCTGCAATGCGATATACCGAAATTAGAATGTCAAAAATTGCTCATGAATTATTAGCTGATTTAGAGAAAGAGACAGTAAATTTTTTACCAAATTATGATGAAACTGAATTACTACCAGAGGTTTTACCAACAAAGATCCCTAATTTATTAGTTAATGGTACGTCTGGTATTGCTGTTGGTATGGCGACTAATATTCCACCGCATAATTTAGGTGAAATAATAGAAGGATGTTTACAGTTAATTCTTAATCCAGAGATCAGTATAGATGAATTAATGCGTTATATCCCTGGTCCAGATTTTCCGACAGCTGGGTTCATTAATGGTAAAGCTGGTATAGTGGAGGCTTATAAAACTGGTAAAGGTAAAATTTATGTACGTGGTAGATTTAATGTAGAAACACACGAATCTACTGCTAGACAATCAATAATTATTTATGAATTACCATATCAAGTAAATAAAGCTAGATTAATTGAAAAAATTGCTGAACTAGTTAAAGAAAAAAGAATTGAAGGTATTTCAAATTTACGCGACGAATCAGATAAAGATGGTATGCGTATTGTTATTGAACTTAAAAAAGGAGAATCTTCTGATTTAATCATTAATAATCTTTATTCAAATACTCAATTACAATGTGTATTTGGTATAAATATGGTGGCGTTGGTTGGTAATCAGCCTAAATTGTTAAATTTAAAAATGATTTTAGAATGCTTTATAGAGCATCGTCGTGAGGTAGTCTTACGTCGTACTGAGTATGATTTAAAAATTTCTAGAGAAAAAGCGCATGTATTAGAGGGTTTAGCGGTCGCAATTCATAATATTGATCAAATTATTATACTAATTAAATCTTCCAAAAATCCTCTAGATGCTAAAGAAGCTTTAATTAATAAATTATGGCAAGCAGGCGAAGTATCTAAAATGTTGTTATTAGCTGGGGTTGATTTATGTCGTCCAATGGAACTAGAAAATATTTATGGATTACAAGTACAATCTGGCAATTATCGATTATCAGCGAATCAAGCACAAGCAATTTTAGATTTAAGATTGCATAGATTAACTGGTTTAGAACAAGATAAAATTGTTGCAGACTATAAAGAATTAGTCGAAAAAATCAAAGAATATTTAAGTATTTTGCAAGATTCAAAGAAACTAATGAAAGTAATTGAACAAGAATTATTGGTGATTAAACAACAATTTGCCGATAGACGACGCACCGAAATTATATCGTTACATCAAGACTTTACTACATTAGATTTAATTCCAGACGAAGATGTAGTTGTTACACTATCTCAAAGTGGTTATGTAAAGTCTCAACCATTAAATTTGTATCAAGCACAACGTCGTGGCGGTAAAGGTAAAACGGCGACTGTAGTTAAGGAAGAAGATTTTGTGCGTACACTATTAATTGCTAGTACCCACGATACTTTATTGTGTTTTTCTAATTTTGGAAAAGTTTATTGGTTAAATGTTCATCAAATACCAACAGCTAATCGTATGTCTAAGGGTAAACCAATTGTAAATTTATTAAATTTGGAAGAAAAAGAGCAAATAAGTGCTATTTTGCCAATTAAAGAGTTTGAAACAACTCAATTTGTTTTTATGGCGACCGAACAAGGTACTGTAAAAAAAGTTCCATTGACAGTATTTAAGCGTCCACGTAATTCTGGTCTTATTGCTATTGGTTTAGCTGAGAATGATTCTCTTATTGGGGTAGAATTAATTGGTGATGATGGTGATGTAATGATGAGTTCTGATGCTGGTAAGGCCGTAAGATTTGCTAGCTCCAAGATCCGCCCTATGGGTAGATCAGCTAAAGGAGTACGGGGGATCAGATTAAAACCTGGGCAAAAAGTAATTTCGTTAATCGTAGTTAAAGAAGGTGGGACTATTTTAACAGCTACACAAAATGGATATGGCAAAAGGACTGCTTTAACAGAATTTCCTGCAGTTGGTCGTGGTGGGCAGGGGGTTAAAGCTATTCAAGCTAGTACTAGAAATGGTAAAGTTATTGGGGCCTTACAGGTTAATGATAATGATGAATTAATGATGATTACCGATCAAGGTACGTTATCTAGGATTAGGATCAAAGAAATTTCGGTAATTAGTAGAAATACTAAGGGAGTAAAATTAATTAATTTATCAAATAATGAAACATTAGTTGGGATCCAACGAGTAGACGAGGTAATCGAAGAAGCTAGCGATGAAGTGGAGTAGTATAAGAGCAGCTGATTTAGAGAAGGCTGTTTTAACAAAAATTGATGATTATAAAAATGTTCTTAATAAACAAGAAAAATTTATAACTGCTGGCGATCTAAGTTGGCAAAAACTTATTCAACCGTTAGAAGATGCTAAAGCGAGACTAGACAACCAATTTAATATTATTTCTCATTTACATTCCGTACAAGATAACTTAGAACTTCGGGAAGCATATAGTAATATTTTACCAAAATTATCTGATCTAAATGCCTTATTACTACAAAATAATGATTTGTATCAAAAAATTTTGCAGTTTAAACAATCGAAAAGTTTTGTGGAACTTAATTTTGCTCAACAAAAAATTATAGAAAATTTATTATTAGATTTTAAATTAGCAGGAGTAGATCTATCTTCAGCTAAAAAATTAAGATATCAAGAAATTACTAAACAGCTTGCGGATTTATCTGATCAATTTTCTAAAAACGTATTAGATGCCACTAACGATTGGCATTATTATATTAATTCTACAGATAACTATAAATTAGCTGGGTTACCAGAACACACTATAGAATCAGCAAAATTTGCTGCAGAAAAACAAGGATTTAAAGATGGCTGGGTTTTAACTTTGGATTGGGTATCGGTAGACGCTGTTTTGCGGTATGCTACAAATAGAGAAATTAGAAGAATAATATATACTGCTAATGTTACTAAAGCATCAGAAAAAGCCGAGAAATTTGATAATAGTAACGTTATGCAATCTATTGTTAGATTACGAAGAGAGTTGGCTAAATTGTTGGGATTTAATAATTATAGCGAGTATTCTTTGTGTCATAAAATGGCTAAAAACACCAAAGAAGTGCTAGATTTTTTAGATGAATTAAAAGAAAAATCTGGATTAATAGCAAGGCAAGAATTTTTAGAATTACAAAAATTTGCGAAACTTCAAGATAGTTTAAATCTAGAACCGTGGGATGTTTCTTTTTATACTGAACTTTATAAGAAAACTTTATTTAATTTATCAGATGAAGAATTACGATGTTATTTTCAATTAAAAAATGTTTTACTTGGTATGTTTAATTTAGCCAATAGCTTATACGGAATAAACATAGAAGAAGTAAGAGAACAGGATGTTTGGGATGAGGAAGTTAAGTATTATAAAGTAGTTGATCAAGCTAATAATTTGCGAGGATTTTTTTACATAGATTTATATGTTAGGGATAATAAAAGAAGTGGTGCCTGGATGGCAGAATTATTATCTAGACATAAATGGGATAATGGAGAACTACAACAACCAGTAGCATTTTTAGTAACTAATTTTGCAAAAGGACCATTATTATATCATGAAGAACTATTAACATTGCTGCATGAGTTTGGTCATGTTTTACACCATGTATTAACTAAAGTAGATTATATTAATGCATCAGGCTGTAACGGAGTATCTTGGGATGCAGTAGAATTGCCTAGTCAATTGATGGAAAAATGGGGGTATGATTGGCAGTTTTTACAAGAAGTATCGGAGCATTATAAAACTAAAGAAAAAATTTCTGAAAAAATATTTAATAGTTTAGTTAATATAAAAAATTATAATGCTGGGATGAATATGGCGCGGCAGTTAGAATTTGCTATGTTTGATTTTAAATTACATATGTATCAATCTGAAGATATTACTGTTCAAAATATTCAAGAAATTTTAGATCAAGTAAGATCAGAAGTAACAGTTGTGCCAATTGCTGAATTTAATAGATTTCAACATGGGTTTTCTCATATTTTTGCTGGTGGTTATGCAGCAGGATATTACAGTTATTATTGGGCAGAAGTTTTAGCTAGTGATGCATTTATGGCATTTAAGGAACAGACTGATCATAAATCTTTAGGATCGAGGTTTTTAAACAATGTTTTAGAAATGGGTGGTTCTAAAGATGCTATGGATCTTTATATGGCTTTTCGTGGTAAGAAACCAGAAATTAGTGCTTTATTAGAGCAAAAAGGGTTAATTAAAAAGTAATAATAAGCTATTATTACTTATATACGTCTTTAAAATAACTAGTTTGGTTGTTGTAGACAGGGAGTCAATAATGCCAAGGAAGGTAATATTCTCTAAAAAATTTGTAGCTGTGTTTTTTATTGGTCAATTAGCAGCAGGATGGTCTTGGGCTGTTACAAATCTTGGAGGACCTGCAGTATATATAGTAGATGGTGGAACTACAAGAGCTAATATAGCTAATGGGGCTGTTTTTGATCAACCTGTTGGAACATTACAAGTTGGTAATGGGGTAAACACTGGTACAGTAAGTAATTCTGGAGCAGCAGGTATTCCAGCGGGATCAGCTAGTAATGCCAGTACAAGTTCTACTATAAATGTTGTTAACTCAAATAGTAGCATTATGACTACAGATGGAAGTAATGTTATAGATTTTAACACAGTTCCACCAACTGCACCTTGCACATTAACAATAAATAATACTGGTACCATAGCTAATCAAAATCCTGCGGGTACTAATGCCCCAACAGGCAATGCAATATTAGGAGATAGCACTCAAGGTTATACATCGTTGAATCTTACTAATAATGTTGGAGCTGCTATAGTTGGTGTTATTAACATGGGAAATAGTGCTCACCCTAACACAATAACAAATTCCGGAACAATAGATGGTGCTATTACTTTAAGCAACCAAGGAGATACTATAACAAACAATGGTGGGGCTATAATTGGCAATGTTAGTCTTGGTACTGGTGGTACTGTAAATTTAACAAATAATGGTAGAAGTGTACCATATGTAATTGGTAATATATCTCAAACTGGTGCTAATAATGGGACTCTAAATGTTGGAGCGAATGGTGGTGCAGGAATAGCAAACTTTTCGACTAATGGAACCATAAATACAGCAACAATCAACGTACACAATAATGGCACAACTTTTAATGTTAATAATGCTGTAACAGGTGTTGCTACCTCTTTAACAGTTGCTAATAGTGCTGTTATCAAGGTTGGTAGTGGAGGTGATATTTCTGGTGGAGGTAATATAGTAAACAATGGAACATTTGTTGTTTCTGGTACTGGTACAATAGGGGCTAGTCAACATATGGCTGCAGTAACCAATACCGGTAATATGGTTTTAAGTGGTGGCAATGTTGCAACAGGAGCTGTTACTAATGCTGGAGGTAATTTTACTGTTACTTCTGGGGTGGTTAATATTGCCGGAAATTTTACAAATGGTGCGGATGGAGCAGTTAATATACAAAATTCAACTACAACTATTACTGGAGCATATAATTCTAATACTAATACTTCAGTACATATGGCAAGTGTAGTTGGTGGTGCCGCGCAGCAACTAAATATTGTAGGGGCAGCGGATCTTTCTAATAGTACAGTTAAAATAGCTAGTTATGGTGGTACAGTGTTATCTAATGGGCAAATTTTAAACATTATAAGTGGTACTGCTCCTCCAAATCTTAATGGAACTGTAGTATCTGGTTTATTACCATCGCCTGCTCTTAGTTATGCTATAGCTGCAAATGGAAATGATGTCCAAGTTACAGTTACCCGCCAGCCGGTAACTTCTTCAACTGCTCAATCAATGGTTAAAGTTATAGATAAAGGTATAATGAATAATCAGTTTTCTAGTGGTGCTATTAAAATATTTAATTTAATTAATCAACAACCAACAGTAGATGCTATGTCTAAAGCCTATGCCCAACTATACCCAGATGTTAATGGTAGACAAGGGCTTCAAACTGTTAGTTTGGGAGCCAAAACTATGGCTGTTGCAGCAGCAGCTGAACGGGTAGAGCATATTGCTAGAAGAGAGTTAGATACTAGCGATGTTAATACTGGTTATTCTGCAGGTAGCATGAAGTATGATAAGCATATGTGGATCAGAGGATTAGGAAATACTATGCGTCAAAAAGAACGCCAAGGGTTTTTAGGTTATAATGCACATACTGGTGGATTTGCTTTTGGTTCTGATAATCACGTTGATTATAATACATTAGTGGGGATTGGGTTAAGTTATGCTAGCAGTAGTATAAAAACTAAAGATGTTCCACCTAATAAAACTAAAATTAAGAGCTATCAAGCAACATTTTATACATCTTATTCTCCAAAAAAGTATTATATAGATGGGTTTTTAGCGTTTGCTCTAAATAAATATAAAACTGAACGTAATATTGCCTTTGCAAACATGATAGCTACAGGAGATTTTAATGGTATTCAACCATCGATTAAAATTGTTAGTGGTTATGTACATGCTATAAATAATTTTAAAATAATCCCTAATGTATCTTTAGAATATACTTTTTTGCATCAAGCTAAATATAATGAAGATGGTGCTGGTGATGTTAATCTTTCTCAAGTTTCTAATAAAGATCTACAAAAAATAGAGGGTGGGTTGGGAATTAAATTTGCTTTTTTACATAAAGAAAAACATCATTTATTTAACCCAGATCTTCATTTTATGATATTAAGAGATTTTAATAATGTTAATCAAGAAACAACTGCTCAATTTACCGGTGGTGCTGGTGGTAACTTTACTATACAAGGAGTTCAACCTGCTAAAACTACTTATAATGTAGGATTTGGTATAACTTATACTTTTAAAGAACGTTTTTATTTAACTCTTAATTACGATTTATCTAAGAAAGAACAATTTATTGGAAATTCTGGAATGTTAACTGCCAAATGGTTGATCTAAGGAACGTGCACTCCATAAGCTCCGGCATTTACAAACTGCGGTCCGTAACTCGCATGCCTTCGGCATGCTCAGACAGTACGGTCCTCGTTTTGCAAATGCCGGAGCTTATGGAGTG
>CAIVQA010000028.1 GCA_903907935.1 uncultured Francisellaceae bacterium | reverse complement strand
AATTTGAGTTGGATAGAGAATGGTTAGACTCATATATTGAAGATTTTGAAAGGGTAGAAGTAGTTCATGGAGTTCATAATCATCATAGACCAGAATATATTGCTAATGTAACAGTACAATGGCCACTGAATAGAAATCTTGATGATCAGAGACCGGTAGGAGAAGTTATTAATGTATGTAATGCTCGAAATCGTCATTTCTTAGAACATCTTAATCGATTAAAAGAATCACTTGAATATAATGTTAGATTGAAAGATACAGTAGAAGGTAGAAAAGCAAATTATACGGAAATGATGTTTTTGTTACGTGATCTTCTGCAGCATGAATATACTGAAGAACGTATGGAAGTTACTAAGCAACAAATGGAAGAAGCTCGTAAATTGTTTACAACAAAAATGGAAATTGGGGAACAATTAAGAGCATCTATAAAAGAAGCTAAAGCATTAGGAGTACCTAGTAGTAAATATGGAGAAGAGATAGAAATTGAAGGTTTAGATCGACAAGAAGTACGTGAAACAGTTAGAGATCGTATTGCAAATGCGCGTACAGTAGCAGAACTAACTGAACGTGATGGTGCTTTAGATACTTTGCATGCCTTTAATGCTATAAGAAATGTGTACTATAAAACAGTGCCAACTGTTTCTAATACAGCTGAAGCTAGTCATTTAGATGATGCAGAATGTCTTCATGTAGTTCATCATGCACAAGACGCTCCATCAATTCTTAATGTAACTACAGTTAATCCAGTTGCTCTTGCAGCTAGATTAGATGTAATGAGAAATAGATAAAAACTTAATTAAGTTTTGTCTAGCAATAAGAAGAAAAAACCACAATGTTATTTATTGTGGTTTTTTTTTTGATAATTTTTATAACAACAGTAGTTTTACTTAGTTATAAAATTTATAATAATCAATAAAGCAATCCCTTAACAAGTCTATCCAATTCACTTAATAAATAAAATGGTACCGAAAGCACGTTATTTTCAAATGATAACCCATGTTGCGACACTCTAACTCCAATTTTACTTTTTTTCTCTGCCATAAAAAGTTTTAATGATTTTAGTTTTCCGGTTGCGCCAGATTTTACTTCAAGTGGGATAATTTGCCCGTCTATTATTATTAAATAATCAACTTCAGCACTACTGTTTTTTTGTTCCCTGATCCAAAAATATAATTCAGGAATAAAATGTTGATCTTGATAAGCTAATAATTCTTGTCCTACTAATTGTTCAGCTAAAGCTCCATTGTTTAAAAGTAAAAGTTCTTCTTTTAATAATAATTCAGCATCTAATCGACAGGCTCGTTTAGCTAAACCTAGATCTAAAAATAACAATTTAAATTTTTTTTCATTTTGAGTGGTTATTAATGGAATACCAGATGCATTAGAGGCATAGACAAGATGTATAATACCTGCTTGTACTAATTGAATTAAAGCAGCTTTAATATCTTTGGGAGCAATATTAGGATCTACATTTTTATATTTGAACCATTGTGCTATTAAACCAGGAGCTTTTTCGAAAAGTAATTGTAAATTTAAGTGAATAGTTTTTTTTGCATATTTACCAAAATCTCTCCTATAAGAATCTAAAAGAGAGGATTGAATATATCCTGCTTCTAGGAAACTATTAGTTAATAGGTATTTATTTAAGACTGCCGGCATTCCGCCTAAAATAGTATATTCTTTCATTAATGTTAATAAGTGTTGATGTATTGATGAGGAGGGTGGTTCATTTAAAGTAAATTTTTTTAATTGTTCAAGAATCATACCATGATTGGTAGCTTCTAAAAATTCCGTAAACGATAGAGGTTGTAGGTAAAGAAATTCTACTCTTCCTACTGGCATACGAAAATTTTCATTATTTAAAATAAACTCTAACAAAGAACCAGCACCGATAACGTGTAGTTGAGGCATTTGTTCTTTAAAATACCTTAAAGCCATAATGGCTTTAGGACATTCTTGAATTTCATCTAAAAAAAGAAGTGTTTTTCCTGGAATAATTTTTTTTTCAGTTAAAAGTTCTAATTCAGTAATAATTTTATTAGGTTCTAAACTATTAAAACAGGGGTTTAAGTGAGAACTTTGTTCTAAATTAATGGTAACTATGTTACTAAAATGTGATTTTCCAAATTTTTCAACAATATAGGTCTTGCCAACTTGCCTTGCTCCACGTAGCAATAATGGCATTTTATCTTTAGAATTTTTCCAATAAAGTAGCTTTTTTTCAATATCTCTATTCATTACTTATATTATATACAAATAATCAATTTTTCCAAGGTTGTTTTTTGTTATTTTAGCAATTTTTCCAAGGATCATATTTAATGATCCTCCAAATATCTCTCCGCATCTAAAGCCGCCATACAACCAGATCCAGCAGAAGTTATTGCTTGCCTGTAAATAGGATCACATACATCACCTGCTGCAAAAACCCCTGGAATAGAAGTAGCGGTTGCTGTACCTTTTGTGCCACCTTTTACTAAGATATAACCATTATTCATATCTAATTGGTCTTTAAAAATTTTAGTATTTGGTTCGTGCCCGATAGCTATAAATACTCCTTGAACTGATAATTGTTGTATAGATTGATCTTTAATATTTTTTATGCTAATTGCATTAACAGTATTATTATCATCGCCTAAGACTTCTTCTAATACTGAATTAAAATAAAAAGTAACTTTTCCGGTTTTTTCTTTGGCTAGTAGCTTATCTAGTAACATTTTTTCGGCGCGAAATTGATCACGACGATGGATGATAGCAACATGAGAGGCAATATTAGATAGATATAAAGCTTCTTCAACTGCGACATTGCCCCCACCAATTACTGCGACTTTTTGATTTTTATAAAAAAATCCATCACAAGTTGCACATCCAGATACTCCTCTATTTAAAAATTTTTGTTCTGATGGAATTCCTAGGTACTTAGCACTGGCACCAGTTGCAATTATTAAAGCATCACAAGTATAGGTAACTTCGTTGTCGCCGATTAGTTGAAAAGGCTTAGATTGTAAATTTACTTGTTTAATATGGTCAAAAATAATTTTACAACCAAGTTTAGTAGCATGTTGCTCCATACGGTCCATTAATTCTGGTCCTTGTAAGCCAGTTGGATCTCCGGGCCAATTATCAACATCGGTTGTTGTGGTTAGTTGTCCACCCTTAATTAGTCCAGTAATTAAACAAGGATCAAGATTCGCCCTAGAGCTATAGATTGCTGCAGTATATCCAGCTGGGCCTGATCCTAAAATAAGTAATTTATAATGTTCAGTATTCATTGGTTCCTACTTTAGTTATGAAAAAATAAATTGTATTATACTAATCGCACATGAGTTTTCGGTGCTCTAAAAAAA
Source organism: uncultured Francisellaceae bacterium (assembly GCA_903907935.1). Taxonomy (GTDB): domain Bacteria; phylum Pseudomonadota; class Gammaproteobacteria; order UBA6186; family Azoamicaceae; genus UBA6186. The sequence continues at coordinate 11,155 of CAIVQA010000028.1, read as the reverse complement.
CAAGTCGTGAAACTCGCCTTTCGCAAAGCAAAGAGCAACTAGATACCAAGGAGGCTCAAACAACACTCCTTGTTTTTTTAGAACACCGAAAACTCATGTGTGATCAGTATACCTAAGCAAAATTTAAATATTAAGTATAAAATTAAATAAATGAGTAACAAAACAAACAGATTATTGAAAAAAAAGCCAGAAAAAAATTCTAAAAAGGCCCCTATAACAAAAAATACCAATCAAATTAATGCATTTTTAATTTTATTAGGCCATATAAAAGAAGCCTGTTTATTAATTTTATCTGGAATTTCGATATTTTGTTTAGTTTCATTGATTAGTTATCACCCATTTGATCCTGGCTGGTCAAGAACTGCTCAACATTTAAAAACTGCCAATATAGCAGGAAACATTGGCGCTTGGTGCGCAGACTTATTTTTGTATTTTTTTGGAATTTTGGCTTATTTATTTCCAATAATGATCTTATATAGCTGTTGTTTAGTACTATTTAATAAAAAATTTACTAATACTTTGCTGTTATGGGGCATAAGAATTTTTGGTTTTATCATTACTATATTTTCTGGATGCGGCTTAGTAAGTTTATTAAATGATTATAAAATAATAAAAATAAGTTTAAGAATGCCAGTTTCTATTAGTGGAATAACTGGCGATGTATTAAGTGATTATTTAGCTAAACATGCTAATTTTTGGGGATCGGTAGTAATTTTATTACCATGTATTTTAGCGGGGATAACAGCCATGACAGGTATATCTTGGCTTAGTTTAACCAAATTAATGTGGATTTTAATTAATAAGTTAATAATTATAGTTTCTAAGCAAATTATTTATATGTTAGTTAGTATCAAAAATATAATAGCAGGATTAATCAAAAAAATTGTAGAAATAAATAAAAAACAAGGTGCTGTAAAAAAACAATTAAAACAACAAAGTATTGATAAAACCATTATTAAACAAGAACCAATTATTCCTGCACCGCAAGAAGCTCAGCGTCCTTTAGTAAATATAAATAAGGAAGAAGAGAATGAACAATATACTGCCGCTAAAAACTTTATTAAACAACTAAAGAATAATAAAGTTAATGCTATTAATAAGAATATAACTATTAATAAAAATTCTAATTTACCATCCATTACTTTATTAGAAAAATCAAGTCAAGAAGATCTAAAATGTTGTTCGGAAGATTTACCAGATCCTATTAATATCCAAGAAAAATTAGCTGATTTTGGAATTTCCGTGCAAATTACTAATATTTTTCCAGGGCCGGTAGTAACTAGAATAGAAATGGAATTAGCTCCTGGCACTAAGGCAAGCAAAATAACTGGTTTATCTAAAGATCTAGCGCGTTCACTTTCGGTACCATCTGTAAGAGTGGTAGAAGTGATTCCAGGTAAATCTGTAGTTGGATTAGAAATTCCCAATAAAAATCGAGCTTTAGTTCGACTTAGAGATATATTGTCATCCGAGCAATATTTAACCTCTAGCTCACCTCTTACCTTAGCTTTAGGAAAAGATATAGCAGGAGTACCAATAGTTACAGATTTATCTAGAATGCCCCATCTTTTGGTAGCAGGTACTACTGGTTCTGGAAAATCAGTTGGTGTAAATGTAATGTTACTTTCCATTTTATTTAAAGTAACTGCAAGTGATGTTCGGTTAATATTAATTGATCCAAAAATGTTAGAGCTTTCGATTTATGAAGGTATACCACATTTATTAACTCCAGTAGTTACAGATCTAAAAGATGCTGCACATGTGCTTAATTGGTGTGTATTTGAGATGGAACGTAGATATAAATTAATGTCTACGCTTGGAGTTAGAAATCTATTAAGCTTTAATCATAAAGTACAATCAGCATTTAATATGGGTAACCCAATAGCAGATCCATTCTATAATCCAAATGTACCAGACAGTATCAATAATAAACGAAATTTAGAAAAACTACCTTATATAGTAATAATAATTGATGAATTTGCTGATATGATGATGGTTGTTGGTAAAAAAGTTGAAGAGCAAATTGCGCGTATTGCCCAGAAAGCTAGAGCTGCAGGGATCCATATGATTCTAGCTACCCAACGTCCTTCGGTAGATGTAGTTACCGGTTTAATTAAAGCTAATATTCCTACTAGAATTGCTTTTCAAGTTTATTCTAGAATTGATTCTAGAACTATTTTAGACCAACAAGGAGCAGAGCAGTTGTTGGGACACGGAGATCTATTATACCTTCCAGCAGGTAGCGGTATTCCTATAAGAGTTCATGGTGCTTTTGTTGGGGATGATGAAGTACATAAAGTAGTGGCTGCTTTAAAATCAACTACTACTGGAACTGAAAGTAATAATTTTATGATTAATCTAGAACAAATCCAAAGTTTGCCAGAAGTAACAGCTAGTTTAAATGATGGTAGCGAAGATGATCCATTATATGATGAAGCAGTTGCTATTGTTACTAGTTCACGAAAGGCATCGATATCTTATTTGCAACGTCGTTTAAAAATAGGGTTTAATAGAGCGGCTAATTTAATTGAAGAAATGCAAAATCAAGGTATAGTTTCTCAAGTTCAAAGTAATGGGATTAGAGAAGTGCTGGTGACTTCTGTTGCTAAATAAAATATACTAATTGCTTATGATTAAAAAATTAATACTATTTATAATAGCTTTTACTTATTCTATAGGCGCATATGCAAAAGAACCTACTGCTGAGGCGCAGTTAACTCAATTATTAAATAATTTTACTGTTATTAATGCTAATTTTACGCAAACCATTATTAATAAAACAGGGGCAATTTTACAAGAACAAAAAGGGAGAATGCAACTAAAAAAACCAAATTTGTTACGCTGGGAAACCTTAACTCCAGATCAAATGTTAATTATTTCGGATGGTAAAAAAATTTGGAGTTATGATAAAGATCTAGAACAAGTTATAGTTAAGAATTTTTCATCTGAAATTGTTGACACTAAAATTGCTAGTTTATTACTAGGAGATTTGCAAAAAATGTTGCTAAATTTTGATGTAACCTTGCTAGAAGAGCAATGTAATGCTGTTACTTGTTTCGAACTTAAAACTAAAAATTTTCAGCAAGAAGAGGCGTTTGTGAAGGCAGAATTAGGGTTTAATGATGCTGGGCAATTAGTTATGTTAAAACTTTATGATCAACTAGATCAAGAAACAGAATTTAATTTTCATAAAATAAAAAATAAGGTAGATCCTAATGCCTTTAAATTTACAGTACCAAAAGGTGTAGATCTAATTGAGGATTAATTAATAATGATAGATCTAAAATTTATTCGACAAAATCCAGATTTAATTAAGAATGCTGTTTTAGTAAAAAAAATTGATTTAAACTTAGATCTTTTACTTAATGCTGATTCTAAAGTTTTAGAATTAAAGAAACAGTTACAAGCAATTGAAGAAGAAAAAAATACTAATGCTAAACAAGTACCAAAATCTAACGATCTAGATCGTCCGCAGTTAATAGAGAAAGGTAGAAAAATTAGTCAACAGATCGAAGAAGTTAAATCTCAGCTTAAAATTGCAGAAGAAGAATTACAAAAATTTCTCTGGTTAGTTCCTAATATACCAAGTCAAGATGCACCTATAGGGGCAACAGAAGATGATAACATTGAAATTAAGCGTTATGGGAAACCAAGAGATTTTGATTTTACACCATTAGATCATGTAGAAATTTTAGAAAAGCATAATTGGGCAGAACTTGAACGAGTAACAAATGTATCTGGTAGTCGTAGCTATTCTCTTACTAATGATATGGTGTTACTTGAAATGGCTCTTCTTCGTTTTGGTATGGAAAAAATGAAGACTAAAGGGTTTAAACTTATAACTGTTCCGGCTTTTGCTAGAGAATTTGCTTTGTTTGGGACTGGTCATTTTCCTATTGGTAAGAGCCAAGTTTATTGTTTAAATGAAGATCAACTATATTTAACTGGCACTGCAGAAGTAGTACTTAATGCATTACATAGTGGAGAAATTTTAAAAGAAACAGATCTTCCTATTCTTTATGCGGGTTTTTCTCCTTGCTTTAGAAGAGAAGCAGGTAGCGCTGGTAAAGATACCAGAGGTCTTATTAGAGTTCATCAATTTTATAAAGTAGAGCAGTTTGTTATTTGTAAAAATGATCCCTTAGAGGCGCTTAAATGGCATCAACAATTATTAGAAATATCAGAAGAAATTTTACAAGATTTAGAATTACCATATAGAGTAGTAGATGTATGTACTGGCGATATGGGTGCTGGAAAAATTAGACAATTTGATCTTGAAGCTTATGTTCCTAGTGAAAAAAAATATAGAGAAACCCATAGTTGCTCGTCTTTGCATGATTGGCAAGCTAGAAGAACAGATCTTCGTTATCGTGATTTCGAAGGTAAAATGAAGTATTGTTATACATTAAACAACACTGCAATTGCTACCCCAAGAATTATTGTGCCATTTTTAGAAAATCATCAGAATGCTGATAGCACAATAAATATTCCTATTAAATTACAGCCTTTTCTTGGAGGTATAAGCAAATTAGGGATATAATAAATACATGGAAGAAAATCAGAAATATCAAACTTTGTTACAACAAAGCGATTTAACCTGTAAAGCATTAATTGAATTATTGACTAATGTTTCAGAATTAATGAGGGGAGATGTAAGTGGTTATGCTAAAGAGGTAGCAGATCGTTCACTAGTGTTAGCAATTAGTTTAGGATTAAAAAAACCAGAAACTCACTATGTTTATTATGCTGCGTTATTGCACGAGATTGGAGTATTTTGTGTTCCTCCTAAATTACAAAAAGATTTGCATGATCAAAAATTAAATTCTGCTGAAATTAATTTATTAAAACAAATACCAGAGATGGGATCTTTATTATTGATGTCGGTAGAATTATTACATCCAGTTGCAAAAATTATTCTACATCATCAAGAATATTTAGATGGAAGTGGTTACCCGAAAGGATTAAAGGGAGAAGAAATTCCTTTTCTTGCGCAAATTTTAGCAGTTACAGTTGATTATCATAAAATTTGTGCTGGAAAATTTTTTCAAGCAGATGTAGAAAATTTTGAGGGCTTTAGTTATATTAAAGAACGTAGCGGTATTACTTATAATACCGAAATAGTGGAAAAATTTAGCCAAATTTTAAGTTTTGAACAAATTCCTAAAGCTAAAAATGATGAAAAAATCAAATCTAGTGAATTACGAACAGGAATGATTTTATCTAGACCATTATTTTCTTCTAATGGTTTAGAATTATTTCATAGATTTCGCGTATTAAATCAACGTGATATAGATGCTATTTGCAATATAGAAAGCATGAGTGGTAGACAATTAGAAATTTTTGTTATGTCTATTCAAGCACAAGATTATAGTAATCCATTTGTGCAAGCAGATTTAGATCTAAAAGAAATTAGTATTTTATTAGGGGATAATACTAATATATAGGGTAACTACTGTAGTTAAACCAGTATGCTTTACCAAAATTAGGGGTGATAAACTGTTCTTTAGAAATTTGATACTTTTTAAGAGCTAAATCTAGCTCTTGTACTGCTTGCAAATAACCATCACTTGCTAGTTGAAAAGTCTGAAAATGACTAGCTATGGAATATATTGATTTTAGATTTTTATGTACTAATACAGCTTCTTCTGGGTTCATATGAATATCTTTCATAAACCATCGTGGTTCAAAAGAACCGATTGGTATTAGGCTTAAAAATAGATCATACTTAGCACCGATAGTTTTGTATAATTCTTCGTTATAACCAGAATCACCAATAAAACATAAATTTCCAGCAGGAGTTTTTATAATAAAATTGCCCCATAAAGTTTTGTTACGATCAAATAATCTTCTTGATGACCAATGTTGAGATGGTTCAAGATAAACAGTGATATTATTTGTTATTGCGGTATTTTCTCCCCAATTTAAGGTTGTAATTTCAATTCCTTGAATATTATTTTTAATAACTATGTCGTTTAATAATGGGGTAATAATTCTTGGTTTATCGCGGTTCCATAGTTTTTTTATAGTGTTTAAATCCATATGATCATAATGATTATGGCTAATAACTATAATATCTATTTTAGGTAAATCTTCTAATTTTATACCAGGTGCTATTATTCTTTTGTGACCAATCAAAGTAAATGGACTAGCACGTTTTGACCATATTGGATCGGTTAATATATTGATATTGTTTGTTTGAATGAGAAAAGTAGCATGGCCAACGAAGCTAACTCTGATCTTATTTTGATCTACAACTTTAACAGGAGGGATATCGTTATTGATTAAGGGGATCTCTTTAGGCCAGATTGGATCCTTAGTAGTAAATTTCCATTTAAGAAGATCTAAAAGGCCTTTAGGTTTATATTTAGGATCTAAGTTTTGGAACATCTCATATTTTAATTAACATTAATTTTTATTTCGTCGTTTTCCACAGTAACTATTACTTTACCACCATTATTAGATAATCCACCAAATAATAGTTCATCTGCCAATGGTTTTTTTAAGATCTCTTTTAATAGACGCTGCATAGGGCGTGCCCCCATAATTTTATCATAGCCTTTATTAGCTAACCAATCTTTTGCAGGTAGATCTACTGAAAGACTAACATGCTTATCATTCAATTTTGCTTGTAATTCTGCTAATAATTTTTCTACGATTAAATAAACTGCTTCTTTAGATAAAACATTAAATTGTATAGTAGCATCTAAACGATTTCTAAATTCTGGACTAAATTGTTTTTCAAGCACTTTTTGCCCATCTGTAGAATGATCTTGAACATTAAAACCAATAGATGCTCTACTAATGTCGTGGGCACCAGCATTGGTTGTCATAATTAATATTACATGACGAAAATCAGCTTTTCTACCATTATTATCAGTTAAAGTACCATGATCCATAATTTGTAATAAAATATTAAAAACATCTGGGTTGGCTTTTTCTAATTCATCTAGTAGTAATACACAATGAGGAGTTTTAGATATTGATTCAGTTAATAATCCAGATTGTTCGTATCCAACATAACCTGGTGGAGCACCTATAAGGCGTGCAACACTATGAGGCTCCATATATTCAGACATATCAAATCTTACTAATTCGATCCCTAATAATTTTGCTAGTTGTTTGCATACTTCAGTTTTTCCAACTCCAGTTGGTCCTGAGAATAAAAAATTAGCAACAGGTCTATCTAGTTCACCAAGCTCTGATTTTGCAATTTTTATAGAATTTACTAATGCAGTAATTGCAGCATCTTGTCCAAAAATAACTAATTTTAAATCACGATCTAAGTTTTTTAATAAGGATTTTTCAGAGGATGATACAGTTTTCCTTGGAATTTTAGCCATTTTAGCAACTACTTTTTCTATATCGTTGATGCCAATTACTCGTTTGCGTTTTTGTTTTGGTAGTAATTTTTGTAAAGCCCCAGCCTCATCTACAACATCAATAGCTTTATCTGGCATAAAGCGATCGTTAATATATTTACTGGCAAGTTCGGATGCAGCTTTTAGTGCAGCATCGGAATATTTTACATTATGGTGTTGTTCTAGTTGTTTTTTAACGCCTTTTAAAATTGTAATTGTTTCTAATACATCTGGTTCTTTAACGTCGATTTTTTGAAACCTTCTAGCTAATGCTCGATCTTTCTCAAAAATACTACGATATTCATGAAAAGTAGTAGAACCGATACATTTTAAGTCTCCAGATGCTAACATTGGTTTAATTAAATTAGACGCATCCATAACCCCACCGGACGCGGCTCCAGCTCCTATTATGGTATGAATTTCGTCAATAAATAAAACGGCATTAGCTCGTTTTTTTAATTGTTGTAATAGTGACTTTAATCTTTTTTCAAAATCTCCACGATATTTAGTACCAGCTAGTAATGAACCTAGATCAAGAGAGTAAATTATACTGTGTTTTATAGCATCTGGGACTTTCTGCTCAACTATTAGTTTTGCTAAACCCTCAGCAATTGCAGTTTTACCTACTCCTGCTTCTCCAACAAATAGGGGATTATTTTTTCGGCGGCGGCATAAAATTTGGATAGTTCTATGGATCTCTTCAGTTCTACCAATTAAATCATCTATTTTTCCTAATTTTACTTGATTGTTTAAATTAATTGCAAAATTATCTAAAGGGCTTTTATTGCTAAAATCTTGCATTAATTCATCATCAGAATTTGATGAAACTTCAGGATCTTCTTGGTTGTCTTCTATTTTAGTAATTCCATGGGAAATATAATTTATTACATCTAATCTAGTAATATTTTCACGTTTCAAAAAATATACAGCTTGACTATCCTGTTCACTAAATATTGCAGCTAAAACATTAGAACCATAAACTTCTTCTTTACCAGAAGATTGTACCTGGAATACTGCTCTTTGTAATACTCGCTGGAACCCTAATGTTGGCTGAGTTTCGCGATGGTGATCATTAGCTGGAATAACTGGGGTGGTTTCTTCAATAAAACTTGATAATTCGTCCTTTAATTGTTGAACATTGACATTGCAAGCTTGTAGTACCCGGCTAGCAGAATAATTATCTAATAAATGTAATAATAAATGCTCTACGGTAATAAATTCGTAGTTTTTATCTCTAGCTTCTTTAAATGCTAAATTTAAAGTAAGTTCTAACTCCTTGCTTAACATAATCAATCCCCTGATAAGGCATAATTTTTTATTGTACTTATTTTTATTGTAATTATTTTTTTAAAAATTTCCTAAAATTTGCTGAAATTTACAGAGATCAGCATATACATGCAATTTAATTATCTTTAATTGTTATTTATATTTAAATTCTAGTATAATTATTTACAATTATGTGAATTACTTAGGTGTTTGGTAATTATTTGAATGTTTTAGCTGCAGGTGTTTGCTGTGTTGTTTGCTGGGTGACTAATTGATAAACTCTAATATTTTTCATAAAGAACAAAATTTAACAAAGACCTATTCTTTATCTATATACATTAATAAAATTAAAAATTTAATTAAACAGCATAGCCAAGCTGTTTGGCTAATTGCTGAAATTAGTGAATTTAAAATTTATGGTAATAATTTATTTCTTACTTTAGTTGAATATGATGATGCTGGTAATTTATTGGCTAGGGCTAGAGCGGTACTGTGGAATTTTTCCGAAATTTTAAAAAAGTTCTCAGCCACTACCAATATTGAGTTAAAAGTTGGTATTAAAGTTTTGGCCTTAGTAACTGCCGATTATCATTTACAATATGGTTTAACTCTTATTATTAATAATTTGGATCCATCTTATAGTTTAGGATATGCCCAAGCAAAATTAATAAAAATAAAACAACAACTGATCCAAAATGGTATTTTTGATAATAATAAAAATTTAAAATTACCGCCAGATTTTAACCGAATTGCAGTAATTAGCCCCAAAGATGCAGCAGGGTTAGGGGATTTTAAAAAAGATGCGCTAATCTTGCAAAATTATAATGTATGTTGTTTCGATTATTATACTTCTTTATTTCAGGGAGCAGATACAAGTAATTCAATCACTGGTCTACTTTCTAAAATTTTACCTCAAAAATATGATGCAGTAGTAATTATTAGGGGAGGGGGCGCTAGTTCAGATCTAACTTGGTTGAATGATTATGCTATTGCTAAGGCAATATGTTTAGCACCAATTCCAGTATTTAGCGGTATTGGGCATCAAAAAGATCAAACCATTATAGATCTAGTGTGTAGGCAATCTTTTGATACGCCATCTAAAGTTATAAATTTTTTAGTAACCAAAATAGCTATGCATGCTGAACAAATTAATAAAGATGTAGCTTATATTAAGCAATATTTTTATAATTTTTATCATCAAAATACCAAAAATTTACTAAATGTTTTTGAACTTATAAAAATTGAAACAATTCATAAAATACAACAAATAAATAAAATTTTAGAAGATGAAATAAATTTACAACCAATATTACAACAACGTTTAAAGTTTTTAGATGAATCGTTAAATATCTCATGGCAACAAATATTAGGTTTTTCTCCAGAACAAACTTTAAAAAGAGGTTTTGCTATTGTTTATAGCAACGATAAAAATAGAACCCCCATAGGATCTAAAAAATTAGCAGACAATTATAAACAGTTAATAATAAAATTTCATGACGGAGAATCTGAATATGAGCGGCGCTAAAAAACCAAAAAATTTCGAAGATAATTATAAAATTTTGCATAACATAGCAACCAAATTAAGAAGCGGAGAGTTTGTTGATGTTGATCAATTATTGCCAATGATCAAAGATGCAACATCCGCATACGAAAAATGTAAGGCTAGATTAGAAGCAGTAAATTTGGCTTTAACCGAGCATTTTAAGGATCAAAATAATATTGGTGATTAAAAAAGAGGCTTTACACTGTTTTTTCTGATAACTAATCAAATCGGAAGTTTACCGGAAGATGGGGAAGCTATCTCTTATTGATGAAAAAGAAAATTTTAACCACAGTTAAAGAACTTTTTTTACGCTGAAACGTCTAATTATAAAAATGACATTATAGTTGGGGAAAGTGTATATGCCGAGAAGTTTTATTTTATTAGATCACGCCAAGGCAATTAAGGAGCAATGGCCGAGCTTGATGGCAAGGAATGCTAAAGATGCGAGAGGTTTTCTTATACAATTACAAGACGCTTTGGATGGGTTGGCAAGTAACGAAAAATTCACCCCAACAAAAGATGACCCAAATTTTTTTAAACAAGAAAAAAACTTACAAAAGATTACAGAGCTGAAAGATTTTTTATCTGACAAAGCAAAAGAATATGGCTATGACTTGAGCGACATTAAGCAGGGTGCAGCTAAGCTCCAAGAAGATCGAAGAACGCAAGAAAGAGAAGAAATGGAAGAAAGAGAAAAACTTGCTAAAGAAACAGCAGAAAAAGCATCACCAACGAATAATTCATACCAACATATTTTGCAGGAAACATACCAATTATATTCACGGTTTACAGATTTACCTTCCACAGGAAACTATTTATCTCAAATGGAATTTATTAAAAGAACACTTTAATCTTACCCCGTTTCTTCGGACACCAACACCTTAATTTTTATACTGCTAATTCAACATCAATTGGAGCCTTGTAGTCAATAGATGAATGTAATCTTGTTCTATTATAATATTGTTCAATATACCGAAAAATACTACTT
>CAIVQA010000027.1 GCA_903907935.1 uncultured Francisellaceae bacterium | reverse complement strand
TTAAATTTAAAATAATATTTTTATTGCAATATTATTTTGTTATATATAACATCTACGTGGGTTAATTTAAGATTTAATTGAAGCTATTTTTTATGTGTATAACTATGCGGCCGCCTGTGGATAATTCTGTTAATATAATTACGGCATTACTATAAATAGGGTATTGTAAAAGCATATAAATATAGAATTGTTCAATAAAAATACGGTAGTTAACTAGTGGGTTAACAATAGTTTGAAGTTAGTAGTTATGCCAGAAACATTAAATGTGCAAAATGCTAATATTAATGCCATTAAAAACCTATATATAGGACTACATAAGGGACTAGTATACTTACCATTTAATGCCCCTCATAACGTTCATGATAATGAGATAGCGGCAAGTAATTTTTTCAAAACCACCATTAAACCTATGTTTCAAGAAGAGTTTGATGCGTATCCTGGTAGTACAATAATTGAAAAGGTTTTAAATGTAATTAAGGAAATTAGAGGAAAAGTTTTAGATACTATATTAGATTCTTTAAGTGAACTATACGATAACAATGTAGCACTAGATGCTATTATCCAAAATATAATAACTATTATTACAAAATATAAAGATAAGTTAGTAGAAGCTGATTTTGGATGTATATATTCCTACCATTTGCGTTTAAACATTAATGCATTATTAAATATTAATCCAACATTAAATAGTCATCAAGCATTAGGAGCATACCGATTTTTTGATCCTGAAAATTATAGAAGAAGTGGTGTTTTTTTGACAAATTTACTTTCGTACCAGGATATTTCTGGAAAAATAAAGTTGAGTATGTTTGGGACGCCAATTGATAATGAATTATTTGGTGATTCAGGAAGTTCTAACTTACATACAGCTGAAGTTATTGCATTTTATTATTTGGCTACTAAAGAGCAAGGAATTTCTAGTTGTGAGCAGAAAGAAAGATTCAATAGTTATATGCTTATGGTTACTCAAGCATTAAGAGCTTATAATGAATTTGATTATCAATCAGAAGATTTACCATCTTGTCATAGTGGTATCAAAGATAGACTAGTAACATATGGTGCAGTATATGGAGATAAGTTTCTTCTTCCAGGATCTCTTAAAAATATTGTCGAAGGTGCTATTTCTAAAGAAGTTTGTGATAGAGTAAAAAAAGTTATAAAATTTATGACTCCATTTGAAGCCATGGAGCTTAGTCTAGCATTAACTCCAATATTTTCTGATAATTTTGCTATTGTTATTGCTAACCCTAAATTATTACAAAAACGTTGTGATATTATCAGGAGCAAATTTATTAGTTTGCTTAAAAAGTCTAATAATAGTAATAGTGTTGGATATGTTGTTTATAGGCAGGGTATCGTAGAATATTTTTTCCATAAAATACATGAAGCAGAATATTTTTTTTATAGATTACGGGATAATATTGTAAAAGCTGATATAGATCAAGAAATGCGAAATATTTTGTCTAGTTACAATTTATATAATAAAGACATACAAACTTTTGGTAGGTGTTTTTTTGATTTTATTGTTAAGAGAAGGGAGCTTGGGTTGATTTTTTATGCTCTTTTAGATCCAGCGTTTTGTTGCTATAACGAAGTAGTGCAGTTGTGTAATAGTAAGCAACTGAAAGGCCCTATTAATGGGTATGATGCTCAAATTATAGCCAACAATATAAAGCAAAAATTAAAAGAACAATTATTTTATTTGATGCCAGAAATACCTTTATGTGTTCTAGGTATGGAATGTAATATGGCTATTCTTATCGAAAGTTATCTGGATAGAGTATATTGTCAAGAGCAAGATCGAGACTTTATCAATAGAATAACTCAAGAATATTATATAGATTATAATGAGCCAAATCCAAATAGTAATAAAGAAGTTGGATTAGGTAGTATTATTAATCCAGTTTTATTATTAGCTAAACCATCTTTAATTTATGAAATTGCACAACAAATATTGTTGGAAATTAAAAAGGCTCTTGATCCAGCAATTATTGAAATTGGTACAGTTAAAATTCAACAGCGGTCGCAAGATGTGGCAGTATTATATCATTTTACTGCTACGAGAGTGCCTGATGTTTGTTTTAATATTGAAGATTCCTCAATAGCTATAGAACATTTTAGAGTACTTAGAAATATATTCAATACTTAATTTTTATTATGGAACTCTTGCAGGAATTTTACTATATCCATATGCTTAGCATGGTTAGCATACTTTTCTGCCGTACCATTTTGTAAATTTTTAATTGTTGGATCTGCTTTATAATTTAAAATTAAAAGTTTTACTAGTTCAAAATGTCCTTTCCAAGCAGCATACATTAATGCAGTACTACCAGTTCTATCTAAATAATTAACATCAATTTTTAACTTATCTAACAAATATCTAACGGTATCTATTTTATTTTCCAAACATGCAACATGTAATGCTGTTGTCATTTTAACTAAATTGGTATCTTTAGCTTGAGTAAATGGTTTATTAAAATCTATTGGTTTATGTAAAATAATGTTTTCTATTTTTTCTTTATTTAAACCACATTGTTCTAACAAGTCGATCACATTTTTACCAATTGTTCCTGCAGATTCTTTGCCATAAATAGTAATATAATTGCGTAAAATAAATTGAAAATTAGGTAACGTTAAGATATTTAGAATTTTTTTAGCTCTTTCAACATGTTTTGGTATATCATTATTACAACGTTGTATTAAAATTGATCCTAGAGTAATAGCTTTAGATAGTTGACGAGCCGAGCTGGCATTAAAAAAATCTACTATTGCTTCATCTAAAGCGCTATCTTGATCCCAGTCTGACCAATCTTTATAAAAATAATAAACAGATTTTTCTGCTATAGCTGCTTCTTTAGGTTTATCAATATCAAATAGCATGTATAACATTGCTGGAACACTAGTTTCTACATTAGCAAACGAACAATTACCAGCAATTTGACTTCTAGTTGGCAAGGCTTTTATTGGGACTAAAGATAGTTCTTCTTTGATTTGATATTTAATAAAATCTTCAGTTTTGGGTTCATATAATAATTTATAAAATAATTTATTATTTAGTAAATATTTGTTGCCAACTTCATAAATAATTACAGTATCGGTGATATTACTAACACCGCGATCACATTTGGCTAAATAGTTTTTATATTTAATAAAGGTTATTGCATGTCCAGAATATGCAGTTGGTATTAATAATAGAGGTTCTTGTAGAATTTGATCAATTGTTTTAGTAAATAAACTTAAGTCTTTATGTTTAGCGAAACTTGCTAATGTAGAAGCATTTTTTAAGGCTTGTAAAATTTTATATAATTTACCATGTAATTCCACAAATGTTTGTCCGGGGATGCTATTAATAAAATTGTATAGTGATCTAGCAATTAACCCGACGGTAAATTCTAAATAAAACCCTTCGAAACTAAGCGGAATAAATTTATGATCTGGGCTAACAATATCGGTTTCGCCAGTTAATTCGAATTTATGACCAAGTAATTTTGCATTTATAAAATCTTGAGCAAATAAATGATTAGCATTGTATTTTTTTAATAATTCTACTAATTCTAGTTGTTCGCGTAAAATTGGGTACACTAGAATTGGTTGACCGTCTAATGAGTAATGGTTAGGGTTAGCTTTATGATCTAGTAAAATTTTACAGAGGTTTATATTAGAACGTTCTACTGCCCATTGCAAAGCGGTATGCCCTAAGATATCTAATTGATCGACTTCTGCTCCTTCTTTTAATAAGTAGATTAAAACTTTTGGTTTGTTACAAATAACTGCTTCGATTAATGGCCGGAAACCAAATCGATCTGTTTCATTAAGATTAAAAGAGTCTTCATTAGTGGTATCTTGAAAAACTTTTAGTATTTCATCTTCAGAATTATGAATAATTAGATCTGCTAAACTTAATATCATTTATACTCTCCGCTAACTGATTTTCGGTATTCTAAAAAACAAGTGACTCGCGCCATCCTGGCTCTCGCTCTTCGGCGTGTTGCACACGTCAAAAATGTCTATCCTGACATTTTTTCATGAAACTCGCCTTTCATAAAGCAAAGAACAACTAGAATCTGAAGAGGCTCAAACAACACTCCTTGTTTTTTAGAACACCGAAAATCAGTTAGCGGAGAGTATAACATTAACTACCAGGTGGTCTAAGTTTAGGTGGTGCACTGCGAGGACGTTCTTTTGGTTGATACTTTGGTGCTTGTTTAGGTGGTGGTGCTGTAAACTTGAATTTTTTACGATTAGCTAATTCTTCACGGTTTTTTTCTTGTTCTCTTTTTCTTTTATCGGCTCTTTGGGTTCTTTGAGCTTGAGATAATTGAGATTCTGGCACAGCATCTGCTTCGCTTTCTGGTAAAATTATTTGATCTGCTTTACCACCCATAAATGGTAGTTCTGGGTGTTGTTCGAATTCAGAACCTTGATTGTTATTATTATCTAAGTTATCGGATAATGCATCGGAATAATTTTCTTTTGATGGTTGCTTTCTTTTTTTATTTAATCCTTCTACTTGATATCCTTTAGTACGTAGAGCAATTCTGTTGAGTAATAGGCTACTTTCAGCTAATTCGCCATTTTTAGCCAAATCTGTTTTAGAAATATTTGTAAAATTACTAATAGCCATATAATAATTATAATACCTTACCGTAAGTTTCTTTTAGCGTAAATAAACTAATTAGAGATATAACCAAACAAATTGGTATACTCAACAAAGCAATTTGATAATCATGGTGAGAAAATATTTTTTCGCCCAAGTCAGTAATTGTGGCATTTGTTGTAGTTACGTCTAATATTTTGCCAATTATCCATTGTAATATAGCTATACTAAAAGTATTTATAGTGTTTATAAACCCAATAGCCGTACCAGATAGTTGGTTAGGGTTACTTTCCTTAGTAACTACAAATGCCAAAATAAATCCACTGGAAAAAAAACCTAACAAAAACATTAATAGTCCGATTAATGGAATAGGGATATTGTCTATGTAAATTAGCATTATACTAACTATTAGGGTAGTAATATTAGCAAAATACATTGGAGCATTTCGTAAACATAAACGATCTGAGATCCACCCATAAATTGGTCCACCAAAAACCCAACCAATAAAAATTAACGATACTAAAAATCCTGATAAACCTCTGCTTAAACCATACCCTTCTATTAAATATGGGATCCCCCATAATCCTCCGAATGCTAAAGTAGGTACAAACATTAGGCCTGCAAAAATAGAAGCTGCCCATATTTGTTTAGAGCTTATAATTTTTTTTAAACCAAGTAGAATCTTAATTTGTGGTAATGGTAAGTTTGATGAAAGAGAATGTTTTTTATTGATAGTATTTGTTGGAGGAAAATCTCTTATTATTAACCACATGCATACACTCAAGAATATAGCAACCCAAGCACCGCAATAAGTGGCGTGTCTCCATCCCATAATTTGGTTTATATAGTTTACAGTAGCGACTCCAGAAGCTGAACCAAACATTCCTACAGAAACCATCAAACCAGTAAATAAAGCAAATTTTTTATTAGGAAACCATACAGAGGTAATTTTTAAACAACCAATTACGGCGAATGATGCTCCGATACCAATTAAAATTCTGCCTATTTGTGCTGCTTCTAATTCATAGGCGGCAGCGAAGATAAAGCTACCTATAGCGCAAAATAAACTAGCAATAGTAAATAATATTCTTGGGCCCACTTTATCCATTAATAACCCTGCTGGAATTTGCATTAATCCATATGGCCATAAATAACAGGAAGATAAAATCCCTAGTTCTGCAGCGGACAAATTAAAAGCAGCAGATAATTCTGGCTTCATAACTCCAGGAGATACATTTAATAAATTATCAAAAAAATAAAACATAGCAGCTAAGCACCATATACTTATGCCGCGTATAGATAATTTGATATTATTATTTGTCATGCTGCTATTTACTTCTCAACTTCATATTTATTGCGATAACGTTCTACTAATAATACAGCTTTATTACGCATATCTGGATCTAAATTATTAATTAATGTAGGCATTAATTCTGGGTTAGATTCACATCCTTCATTAATGGCTAAATTTAACCAACCATAAGCCTTAACATAATTACTTAGAACCCCAGTTCCTTGTAGATACATTAAAGCTAAATTATATTGAGCAGGCCTATATCCGGCTAGTGCGGCTTTTTTCATCCAACTGAATGCTACTATTGGCTTATAATTAGTTGTTTTTGGTAATAATAAGGAGAGACTATATTGGGCATAACTATCGTCTTGAACAGCCGCTTTTTTATACCATTCTATAGCTTGGATATAATCTTGAGGGACTCCTAAACCGTCAACATATAGATCTGCTAATCTTGCTTCTGCTTTAGCTAGTCCTTGTTTTGCGGCTAATAAGTACCAGTGTGCTGCTTCCTTATAATCCTTAGTAAAACCAATGCCATTTTCATAAGCTTTAGCAACCTCAAATTTTGCGGTTACTTGGTCTTGTCTTTGTTCAACGATATTATACCAATGTACGCTAAGAGGTAAATCTATTTCTACGCCTAACCCTTTGGCATAAAAAATACTAATTAGTAACCCAGCATAGCTATCTCCCATAATCGCAGCTTTATTATATAATTCTATTGCAGTAATTAAATTTGGAACCACACCTTTACCGGAAAAATAAAGATCTGCTAATCTAGCTATAGCTTTAGGAAAATTTTTATTGGCAGCTTTTTCATACCAAATTTTTGCTGTTGCTGCATCCTTTTCTACACCTAATCCTTGTCGGTATATTTCACCTAAATGATATTGTGAAACTACATTGCCTAAATTGGCTGCTGTAGTAAAAAAATTTATGGCTGATTGATAATTTTGTTCTACACCTTCTCCGTGGTAATACAGGAGACCCAATCTTAATAAAGCGGGAGCAAAATTTTGTTTAGCGGCTTTATTATAATATTCTAAGGCTAGTTTAGTATCAGGTTTTTTCATGGAATAATCACCCATGGCAACCAAAGCGTCTAAATTTCCATCGTTTGCAGATTGCTGTAAAGATCTTATTATGGTACTAATTTTTTCGTTATATTTATTATTATCCACTAAATTATTAGTTATTAATCTAGACATTTGGTATTGGGCCTCTAAAGAACCCAAGCTGGCTGCTTTTACATAATTAGACATTGCTTTATCATAATTAGGAGTCATTCCGTACCAACCACGATATATTTCACCTAAACATAGCATTGCTTTAATGTTGTCGGTAGCAGCGGCTTTTTCGTACCATAAAATTGCTTTTGCTAAAGAGGGTGGTCCTGTTATGCCGTCACGGTACATGGTGCCAAGTTGTAGCATAGCAACTACTGCCCCGTTAGTAGCAGCTTTTTGAAACCATTGTAAAGCTAAAGAAGGGTTTTTTGTTGTACCAATTCCATCTAAATATATTTCTCCTAGTCTAATAGCAGCATTGATGTCCCCTAATTGTGCTAAATGTTCAAACATTTTTAATGCTGTGGCCTTATCTTCAGAATTAGCTGCATTTTGGTAATAAATTTCTGCTTTCATTAGTGGAGTCATAGGTTGTTCTAGCGATTCTTGGTCAATTTTGGAATTTTTAAATATATAGCCTTGCTCAGTTTGTGGGTATTTTAATATACAACTGTATAGTGGCATGCAGATTAAAATTAATATAATAATTCTATAAATAATATTCATAATTTATTTAAACACTACTTTTTTCATAAAAAAATAACTAAAGTTCATTGATGCTGCAGTTGCCAAGATTAACGCTAATATTGGGTATTCCCAAAATATTAATAGTTTTTTTATTAATATAATATATGCAGATAAATTAATAATAAAACTTAGTAGGCTGCAAATAATATAATTTCTATATTCTAGTAATAATTTATAGTTAGATGAATTAAAAGTATAGCTGCGGTGTAGTCGCCAAGATATAGTTATAGAACAAATAGCGGATATAACTCTAGCAAAACTTGGTGAAAAATTTAAGCCGTACATACAACCATACAATATTGCAGCATCTAGGCAAAACATTAAGCCGCCAACTACACAGAACTTAAAAAAATTAGACTGAATTATTTTTTGTAACCGTTCACATGGGTACCTATTGCTGCAACGAGGACCGTACTGTTTGAGCGCGTTTGTCTTGTTTTTAATTATAAAAGTGCGCGAGTTATGGACCGCAGTGCAGCAATAGGTACCCACGTAAACGGTTACTATTTTTTTTGTTGCAAAGAGGTATAACATGTTATTTAATCGCATATATGAATCAAACAACAACACTATATCAAGATTCCATTCAAGACAATGGGGAATTTTGTAATATAGCTATAATTGGCGCTGGGTATGTTGGGTTAGTAACTGGAACATGTCTTGCCAGTTTAGGCCATACGGTATATTGTGTTGATTCAGATGAAGAAAAAATTAAAAATCTACAATTAGGCTCCATCCACATTCACGAACCAAATTTATCTGCATTAATTATTGAACAAATTAAGTTAAACAGGCTTATATTTACTAATAATTTAAAGATGGCTGTTAAACATGCGATAGCAATTTTTATAGCAGTTGGCACTCCTCAGTCAAAGTCTGGTAAAGCAGATTTGAGTTTTGTAGAGACTGCTATTTCAGAAATTGCAACTTTATTAAAACCTGATGATTATAAATTAATTATTATTAAATCTACTGTTCCAGTTGGTACATGTAGGAATATGCAGAATTTAATATTACAAATTAATCCTAAAGCTTGTTTTGAGGTCGCTTCGAACCCAGAATTTTTAAGAGAAGGTTCAGCGGTTTTTGATTTTATGTGCCCAGAGCGTATTGTTATAGGAATTAATCAAGATAAGCCTAGTAAAGAGTTCGCCAAGTCATACACTGTATTAAGAAAAATTTATGAAAAGTTTATAGATCAAAATATTCCGGTATTATTTAATGATCTAGAAAGCTCAGAATTAATTAAATATGCAGCTAATTGTTTTTTAGCTGTTAAAATTACTTTTATAAATGAACTAGCTGATCTTTGCGAAACATTAAATACTAAGCTTGATGCTAATGTTGATATTCTTAAGGTAGCCCATGCAATGGGGTTAGATAGTAGAATCGGAGAAAAATTTTTGCAGCCAGGACCAGGATTTGGTGGGTCTTGTTTTCCTAAAGATACCTTAGCTTTAGATTATTATGCTACTCAATATGGTACCAGTTTATCCATATTAAATGCAGCTATTAGGGCTAATCAGGATAGAATTAAAAATTTATCAGCAAAAATTATTAATATTTGTAAAAGTACTCAAATTGGTACTATTGCTAATAAAGTTATTGCTGTATTAGGCATTGCGTTTAAAGCTAATACAGATGACATTCGCGATAGTGTAGCTACAACAGTTATTAATGATTTACATGCTAATGGTGCAATATTACAGGTTTATGATCCAGAAGCTATGCCCAATGGTAAGCAGCTATTTAAGGATTTAAAAAATATTGTATGGTCGGATAGTCTTTATACGGCAATTAACAATGCAGAAATTATTGTTATATTAACCGAATGGTTAGAATTTTTTGACTTAAATTTTACCAAAATAAAAAATTTAATGAATAAGCAGCATCCCATTATTATAGATTTTAGGAATTTATTTGACCTAGATGTAGCTAAGACGGCTGGCATTAATTACTACCCTGTAGGTCGTAAAAAAGTAAAGTATTCAGAATAGCGGTTGCGGTATCTGGTGTTCTTTAAAGTATTGTTTTAAATGGTTTACTTCAATTATAGTTCTAATATTTTTATAATCTATGTTTATGATAGGTCCAATATTATCAGGATCGGCATAAGAGCAAAGTTTTCTCGACTCCACAATATACTTATTATACTGTGCCAATAGCCAAGAGGAGCTATATTCTGTTTCGGATTTTGTTTTTGTCAGAAGGGTACTTTTAGGTGCCCTTTGTTCTTCTTTTTTTAGTTTTTTTGGCGTTAATTGTCTATATCTTGGTAATTGCTTAAGCATACAATCTCTTCCTTATGTTTTATTTTTTATAAATTTAAATGTAGCACGTATTTATAATAATTGTGTTTGGTACACTTGATTAATTGAATTATAGTGTTTAATATATTTAATGATTTTGTAATTTCTATCAATTTAAAATTTTAAGGAGAAATTAAGTGGCTAAAGGTAAAGATAAGGGTAAAGGAACAGGTAAAAAAGGTAAGTAATTAAACTTTTTACCGTTAAAAATGGGGAAATTATACAATTTCCCCATTTTTTTTTAATAATTATTTTGTAACTGTTATTTTGATTTGTTGATTATAGTTATTGCTATATCATCGGTTATGTTAGGTGTATTTTCATTTAATTTTAAATTTTGTAGTAAAAGTCTAATTTCGGCTTTTGAATTACAGATAATATTTAATAAGTAATTACTTCTGTACTCCATGTTTTCGTGTGGCATTAGAAATCTCATAATTCCATCTGAAAATAATAATATTGAGTTATTAGTGGGAATTTGGATAGTAAATTTTTCAAAAGTGGCATTTGGTAAAATACCAATAGGGAATCCTTTACCAAATAAGTATTTAGCGTGTCCATTTTGATCTAATAAGATTGGGTTTGGATAATGCCCGGCTATGCTATAGTTAAAATAGTTACTTTCTAGATCTAAAACTCCATATATCAAAGTTAAATATTTGCCTAGTTTTGCATTATAAACAGCTAAATTTGTTTGTTGCAACAAGAGTTCAGGGTTTTGGCTGTATAATGTTTGTTGTTCTGAGAGGGCTAAACTAATTATTAGATCTTTTACTTGTTTAATGGCAGTTACGGAAGATTTACCAATTCCAGCAACATCTATTAAATATATGCCGTACTTAGAATCAGAAATTTTAAAAAAATCATTTATGTCGCCGCCACTTTTTGGAGATGGAAGAATGCCATAACTGCATATATAATTACCTACTATCTGTTGAGTAAATTGTTGATGTTGTTGGAGGCTCATAAATACACTATAGGGAGTTTTTAATGTTTAGCAAGGATCGAGCAATTTTATGGTTTTTATTATTTTCAGCGGTACAAATTGCACAAGCTTCTCAATATCGGGAACATAAAACTATTATATCTGCTTTAAAGCAGGGGAAACCATCATTAGATTTCCGATTACGTCATGAAGAAACTAAGCAAGAAACCTTAACTTCTGCTCAAGCTTCAACTATGCGTAGTGTCTTGGGTTATCAAAGTGCTAGTTTTTATCAAAATTATATATCGTTGGAAGTTATAAACGTATCTAATTTTTTTAGTCAACATTATAATCCGGATGTAGCTCCATTAAGAAAACCAGGTTATGCGGTTATTGCAGATCCTAAGGGTACTGGTGTTACTAATGCCAATATAACTTACCAATGCTTGCCACATACCGATATTATTTTAGGTAGACAATATATATTTTTAGATAATGAAAGAATGGTTGGTTATAATGATTTTAGACAATATCGTTCTAATTTTGATGCTATAACTATTAAAAATGATTTTTTTAAAAATTTTGAAATTTACTATAGTTTTTTAGATCATATTAATACTGTCAAAAATAATAGTTTAAGTATTAATGGTAGACATAAGTTAAGAAGTAATTTGTTTAATATTACTTGGCAAGATTTTATTTATGGACAAATTACAGCGTATAGTTATATTAACAAAGATCTTAGTGTTAATACAAACTCACAAAATACCTATGGTTTACGAGTTAAATCTGATGAGCTTTTTAATAAAACGTATACATTTGATTATGAATTAGAAGTAGCACGCCAACAAAATAAATCTAATAATCCTAATAAGTATTCAGTTGGATATTTTTCTGCAGTAGTTAATAAGGATATTATAGAGCTTTTTAATAGTTGGCTAATAGCAATTAATCTCGGTTATGAATTATTAGGTGGTCATGATGGTGGTGCACCGGGGAGAACTTTTATTTTTCCTTTAGGTTCATTATATGGTTTTAATGGATTAGCAGAAGGGTATACCTCTACTCCAGATAGGGGGCTTCAAGATTATAATGCTGGTCTGGAATTTAAATATTCCGAAATATTTAAATTAATTACTACCTTTCATTTATTTAAATTTGCTGCTGGAACGGAGCAAAAATTAGCTGGACGAGAAATAGATTTAAGTATGGTTTTTAATATCAATAAAGATTGCAATGCTCAGATCAGGTTGGCTAAATTAAATGCAAAAAACTATTCTACTCTTTCTGTTAGACGGGTATCTGGTCAATTAAGCTATTTTGCGTTATAGACTAGATCTTGTAAAAAATGAATTTCTTTTGAGACAGATATAGGGATCTGATCATTTACAAATGGTAATGTAACATATTCATTATATTCAGATAGACATTTTTTAGCATAAGGATCTTTAGGATTAGAAACTATACATTCTTTTAAGAATAGATCGGCTATTGAGATATTAGAATGATAATCAAGTGCTCTATCACATAATGATAACCAATAAAGTAGGGTTGGGGTTTCGCTTAATTTTGGGTTGTTATATAAGTAATCGTATAGATATCCGGATAACATCAAGAAAAATATTTGATCAGATTTTGGAATAATAAACGATGGAGGAATAATTTCTGAATCATTAAAGTATTTATTTATTTGTTTCTTCAATTCTCTAAAAGATAAGGTTTTTTTAGTGTTTTTATGTTCAGAAAAAGTTTTTTCTGTTACTTCTAGGCCTTTTAACCATTCATTAATGTAAATTTTTATATATTCCGGAAAAATAAATTTTTGTTGATAATTTTGCAAAATATTTAATGCTTTTTGAGGTTCCTTATAATATTGTAAATAAATTGTTAAAGTTCTTTCTAAAGATGTTTGTAAATTTTGGGCAACATTTTCTTTAGTAATATTTTTAGTTATAAATGTTTCGTAATTTTCTAGTGCTAATTGGTAATTTTTAAGAATATAATAATACTCTGCTAATTCAAATTCAGATTTAAATAAATCTTTTGTTGTTGATGTTAGAGATGGAGTTTGTTGATTACAAAAAATACAAATGGAAGGTAAACTTTTAAGTAAATACCTTGCATAAATCATATTATTATCAGCAAAGACTTTTTTAGTGGTTTTTAAGTGTCTAGATAATGCTTCATAAGTAATTTTAAATGGGATAGATTTATTATTAGAATGTTTTTTAATATCTTCGAATAGATTGTTTAATTTGCTTATATCTTGGTTAATAATATTTTTATTATCTATATTATTAAATTCTTGTTCGTTTAGTACTAATGGTAATAGCTCTTGTAATGCTATATATACCATTTGCATATCTTTTTCTAGTATTGGATCCAGAGTACTATTATCTGATGGTGCGGATAAAGAATTAATGTTAAATA
>CAIVQA010000026.1 GCA_903907935.1 uncultured Francisellaceae bacterium | reverse complement strand
CTAAAAAACAAGGAGTGTTGTTTGAGCCTCCTTCGTCTATAGTTCTCTTTGTTTTGCGAAAGGCGAGTTTCACGACTTGTTTTTTAGAGCACCAAAAACTCATGTGCGATTAGTATATATATGGTATGTTGGACAATGCTCTCTGTATTATGCTCTACATAAGGAACAAACTTATCATGATCCACTATTTGAAAGGCAGACTAATTACTAAAAATGGATTATTAGTAACCATAGATGTTGCTGGTATTGGCTATGGTGTATCAGCACCAATGAGTACTATATTAAAATTGCCAGCTATAGGTAGCGAAGTATTGTTACATACTCATCTAATAGTGCGAGAAGATGCTCATTTATTATATGGATTTTTAGAAGAACGAGAAAAATTTTTATTTTGTGAATTAATTAAAATTTCTGGATTTGGACCAAAATTAGCCTTAGCAATTTTGTCTCACTTAAATGTTGAACAATTTTTACAAAGCATTACTCTACAAGATTTTTCAAAACTAGTTAATATCCCAGGCGTAGGACAAAAAACTGCTAACCGCCTAATGGTAGAAATGCAAAATAAAATTAATAATAAAAAATTTATAGAACTATTAGCAACCAGTGATGCTAGTATTACAAATGAATCAGCCGAATTAGTAATAATAGATCAAAATATTTCTAATGATGCTGAAGAAGCATTGGTATCTCTAGGTTATAAACCAAAAGAAGCTATGTTAGCTATTAAAGCAGCAATTAATTATCATAAAAATAATGAAACAACTAGTAGCATATCTAGTGGGCAATTGATAAAATTAGCATTAAAAAATTTATCAAAAGCATATATATAATTATAATATAATGATTAAAACAGAAAATATTTCAGAAAGATTATTAACTAGACTTCAACATCAAGATCAAGATATCGAACTTGATCTTAATGGTAAATCTATTGATCTTGGCACAGAACAAAAAATGCGCCCTAAAATTTTAGCTGAATATATTGGTCAAAATAAAATTAAACAACAATTAGAAATTTTTATTAAAGCGGCCATTGGGCGACGTGATTCTTTAGATCATTTATTATTATTTGGCCCGCCTGGCCTAGGTAAGACTACTTTAGCCAATATTATCGCTAACGAAATGGGTGTTAATGTACGTCAAACATCTGGGCCAGTTTTAGAAAAAGCCGGCGATCTAGCAGCATTAATCACTAATCTAGAACATGGCGATATCTTATTTATTGACGAAATCCATAGATTAAACCCAGTAATAGAAGAAGTATTATATCCTGCAATGGAAGATCGTAAACTAGATATTATTATTGGCGAAGGCCCCACTGCAAGAGCAATAAAATTAGACTTACCAACATTTACTTTAATTGGCGCAACCACTAGAGCAGGATTATTAACTGCCCCATTTAGAGATCGATTTGGAATTATTTTACGCCTAGATTTCTATTCAGAAACAGAATTACAGAAAGTTATAGAAAGATCAGCTAAAATTTTAAATATATCCATTGAGCCAGAAGGCGCTTTAGAAATAGCTAAAAGATCTCGAGGTACCCCTAGAATTGCTAATAGGCTATTAAGAAGGGTTAGAGATTATGTAGCAGTCACTATAAATAATGGGGAAAATTGTATAAATAAACAAATGGCTGATGCAGCACTTAATTTACTAGAAGTAGATGTATGTGGATTCGATACACTAGATCGACATTTTTTAAGTATTATTGCGGAACAGTTCGATGGTGGCCCAGTAGGAATAGAAAGCATTGCAGCGTCAATTGGAGAGGACAAAGGTACCTTGGAAGATCTTTTAGAACCATATTTAATTCAACAAGGATTTTTATTACGTACTCCAAGAGGAAGAACTTTAACTACCAAAGCTTGTCAACATTTAAAAATAAAACTAAAAGAGGGTATTTAAGTGGAAAGTAATTTTTCAATAATAATAATGTTTTTTAAAGCTAGTTTTTTAGTACAAATAGTTATGATCGGCTTATTATTAAGCTCAGTATTAAGTTGGGCAATAATTTTTAATCGTAGTAAATTTATAAAAAATAGAACGAAGGCATTTAATAATTTCCAAGCCTTATTAAATTCTGGGGTTGAAATTTTAACACTGTATAAACAAATATCAGCCCATAAATATAAAATTGGTATAGAATCTATTTTTTACAAAGGGATCAACGAATTTTTACATTTATCTAAAAATAATAGTTTTAAGCCTACTTTAATTTTACGTGAAGTAAAACGCACTATGGCGATTATTTTATACCAAGAACATGAGTTACTAGAGAAAAACTTATCTACTTTAGCAACTATTCAATCTATTACGCCTTATGTAGGATTATTTGGCACTGTTTGTGGCATAATGAGTGTATTCCATCAACTAGGAGCAACTACGGGGCAGGCTACTTTAGCAGTAGTGGCACCTGGTATTTCTGAAGCATTAATTGCAACTGCTATGGGTTTGCTAGCCGCAATTCCTGCGGGAATTTTTTATAATAAATTGATCTGTAAAATTGATTCCCTAACATCAGGATACCAAAGAACTATTCAAGAATTAATTAGTATAATAGGTAAAAGAGCTTATTATCGTAATCAACCACAAAACTCGATAGAAATTTAAAAATGTTAATAAAAAATAAAAAAACCAGGCGTCAAGTAGCAGAAATTAATGTAGTACCATATGTTGATGTAATGCTAGTTTTGTTAGTAATTTTTATGGCAACTGCTCCAATTATTATGCAAGGAGTACAAGTTGATTTACCTAAAATGCAAGCTAAAGCAATCGAGGGTAAAAAAGATAATTTTCCTATTGTGGTATCTGTTGATGAACACGAAAACTTGTATTTAAATATTGCTGCCTATCCGACCAAACCAATTGATCATAAACAATTACAGATAGAAGTAGCAGCAGCAATACTACGAGATCCATCTAGATTAGTTACTGTAAGAGCAGATAGTCGAGTTAATTATAGAGCTGTATTGGAAGCTATGGTATTATTACAAACATCAGGAATTGAAAAAATTGGCCTAGAAACTGGTGGAGAGTTTAATGCAAAACAATAACCCTCTTACAAAAGCAGATCTTATCCAAGCTATCATTATGCATATATTATTATTAACTATCATTATTGTTAATGGTTATGTGCAAAACAAAAAAACTTTTTTAGATCTAAAATTAATAAATAGTTCTACATTAACTAAACCTAACGAACCCAATACAGCTACAGCCCCAATTAAAGCGAGTTTAGTAGATCATAAAGAAATCCAACAAGCGGTTAAACGCCAAGAAAAAGTTTTTGCCGATAAGGTTGCTAGAGAAAAAAAACTAGAACAACAAGAACAAAAAATAGCCAAATTAACTGCTCTTTCTGAACAGACAGCTAAAAAAACTAAAGAAGAACAAGATACCCTAAAAAAAGAAAAAGAAGCTTTAAAAAAAGAACAAGAAAATTTACAAAAAACTGCTAACAAAATCAAACAACAACAACAAGAATTAGCAGCCCAACAAACTAAATTAGAACAATTAAAACAACAAGCTTTTAAAAAAAAAAACTTAGCTACAGCCAAACCAACACAAAATCAAGGCATTAATAGTATTGGAGAAGCTACAGATACTTTGCAAACAGAAATTCAAAATTATCACAACAAAATGTACACAAAAATTATTAATAATCGCAAAGTTACTTCTTTTTTTCCTGAACACTTAGAATGTTCAATAAAAGTAAAAATTTTACCAAATGGTCAATTAAAATTAGTAGCTTTAGATCAATCTAGCGGCAACGCAGCTTATGATGCATTTTCCGAACAAGCTATATACAAATCAGCACCATTTGATATGCCAGAAGATCCAAAAGTAAATAAAGAGTTGGTAGATTTGGATCATGTTTTTATTTTCACTGCTAATACGGTTAATAATATATGAATAAACTAAGGAATATGCACGAAATAACTTCCGCATTTGATGCACGAGGACCGTACTGTTTGAGCTGGCAACGCCAGCGAGTTACGGACCGCAAGTGCACAAATGCGGAAGTTATTTCGTGCTCATTACTAAGCAAAATAATTATAATTTTTAATGTATTACTTATAAATTTAAGTTTTAATTTATGTTGGGGCAAAACCGTACATATTAGAGTAACAGAAGCTAGGGATTACGGAATCAAGCTAGTAGTATTGCCTTTTAACAACGACCATAAAAAAACCAATGATATAGCCTCTATTATTACAAATGATTTAAATTATAGTGGTCAATTTAAAGTATTAGATTTGGATCTAGAAAATCAAGAGCTAATTGAAAAAATCCCAACTAATGCTTCCCCTCAAGAAATTGATTTTAGATTTTGGCGTAACTTGGGTGCAGAATATTTACTAATAACTAAACTATATCCAACCAAAAATGCCTCTAGTATAGTAGTTAACTTGCAATTGTTAGATTTATATAAACCATTAAATCCACTTAGTTTAAATACTGAAATTGAAAAATATCCTAACGAAGATCCTCGTAAACTTTCTCATAGAATTAGCAACGTTATTTTTGAAAAATTAACTGGGGTTAAAGGATTTTTTAATACCAAAATTGCTTATATTAGAGTCGAAGGTCTGGGAGAGGAATCTCCAGTCTATAGTTTAAATATTGCTGATCCAGATGGATTTAATGAACACAAATTAATTTCTACCAACTATCCATTAATGTCACCAAATTGGTCTAAAGATGGCAAACAACTGTCTTTTGTATCATTTAAAAATAACCGAGCAAACATTAGCATAGCTGATTTAAAATCTGGAAAAATTACAATTATAACTAAATATCCTGGCATTAACGGAGCACCAGCATGGTCGCCAGACGGTAGTAAGTTAGCTTTAGTGTTATCTAAAGATGGTAGCCCCAAAATTTACACTTTAGAACTAGATAATGGTTACCTACAAAAAATTACTACTGGTATGTCTATAGATACTGAACCTTTTTGGAACAACAATGGTACTGAAATATTTTTTACTTCCAATCGCGGTGGTAAACCACAAATCTATAAAGTTTCTTTATTAGATGGAGAAATTAAACGAATTACATTTAAAGGCGATTATAATGCAACACCTTCTTTAACCCCAGATAATAGAAATTTAGTGATGTTGCATTGCACCGAAAATTGTAGTAAAACAGAATTAGGATACAATATAGCAGTACAATCCTTAGATAGTGGAAATGTTAAGATTTTAACCAAAATAGGTATGGAAGATTCTCCGGTTATTTCTCCAAATGGTGTGTTGGTTTTGTATAGTACAGAAAGTAACAAAAACGATAATAATAGAACATTAGCTGCGGTTTCTCTTGACGGTAACTTTGGTACTTACCTACCTATACCTGGTAATGGAAGTGTAAAAAATCCAGCATGGTCACCGTTTTTGGAATAATTTTTAGTTTGTTTGTAATCGTGCACATGGGGTACACCTATTGCTGCACGAGGACCGTACTGTTTGAGCGCGTTTGACTTGTTTTTAATGATCAAGATGCGCGAGTTACGGACCACAGTGCAGTAATAGGTACCCCATGTGAATGATTATGTTTTATTTATTTAAGGTGGAGGTTAATAATGAGTTTAAATTTTACTAAGTTAGGGTTAATAGCATTATGCACTGCTAGCTTATTGTTAGGCGGGTGTAATGGATTTGGCAACAATAAATCTAAAGGTTTTATAAGAAAAGGTCACGGTAAACATGTTGATTCTTTCGCATTTTATGGAGAAGAAATATCACCAGAGAAGGAAAAAGAATTATTAGCAGAAAATGTAATATACTTTGCTTATGATAAAGATGAAATCTTAGAACGCTATAAATTAGTTTTATTAGCTCATGCCAAAAAAATGTTAGAAAGTCCTCATTTGAAATTGAGGGTAGATGGCCATGCTGATGAACGTGGTAGTGCCGAGTATAACATTGGTTTAGGAGAAAGAAGAGCTAAAGCAGTTGTTAGATTTATAGAACTTAAAGGTGTTAGAAGCGATAAGTTAGTAACTGTTAGTTATGGCAAAGAAAAACCTAAATCAACTGGTCATAACGAAGAATCTTGGCGCTTAAATCGTAGAGCTGAACTTAATTATGAAAATGAGGATAACTAATAAGTGACTCTTAAGGAACATGCACGAAATAACTTCCGCATTTTGAAATTGACCAGATTATCTTTTTACGGTATTTCTAGTTTAACTATCTGGTCAATTTACCATAAATGCTACAGTTATTTCGTACACATTCCTAATCTACCTTTTAAAATAATAACTTTAACTGGTATTTTTATTATTTCTCTGCATCATCCTTTTGGTTGGTGCAGAAGCTCTATTTCGGATTTAGAAGCTAGGATTGAACATTTAGAAAATAAATTAGAAAGTAATTTAAACTTAGAAGTAACAAATAAGTTAGACAGTCTACAACGTGAAATGCAAGAATTACGGGGAGCGTTAGAAGAACAGCAACATACTGCTACTACTAATCCTATTAATAATAACCCTATCAAACCAAACCAAACAATTAACCCTACAGCTTCAGTACCAACTAAAGAACAACAATATTCTGCAAAATTAAATCCAACTCTAGAATCTGAAAACACTGCCTACAATGCAGCATATAAGTTAGTAGAAGACAAAAATTTTTCTGAAGCTATTACCGCATTTAAAGATTTTTTATGGCAATACAACAACAGTAAATACATACCAAATGCCACTTATTGGCTTGGTGAATTATATTTAACCGAACATAAGTTCGATACCGCTGCAAATTATTTTTTACAAGTTGTTAATAAATATAAAGATCATGCTAAAGCACCAGATGCATTATTAAAGCTTGGTATGCTAGAAATAGAAAGAGAAAATTGGCAAGAAGCTAAA
The DNA here is from genome assembly GCA_903907935.1 of uncultured Francisellaceae bacterium. Lineage (GTDB taxonomy): Bacteria > Pseudomonadota > Gammaproteobacteria > UBA6186 > Azoamicaceae > UBA6186. The sequence continues at coordinate 342 of CAIVQA010000026.1, read as the reverse complement.
AACTATTTTATGCAAATCAAAAATAACTATCCTAATTCTTCTAGGGTACATATGGCTGAAGCAAAAATACAAAGTTTAGATAGGGAAGGACATTAAATTTATTACAGGGAGAGTAAATTATGTATTCAGCAGAATTTGTATACACTATACGTGTAATGAATGAAGTTTCTATAAAAAATAAAAACCATTCTAGTCGTCAATATGAAAATTCGCTTACATGGCTACATGATTTTTATGGTACCAATATTCCTCAACAAAAGAACGAACAAAAACCAAATACCGAAGTAAAAGAACAAGATGGTAATGAAACTATATTTAATAAATTAAAACATGCAGCTTTCT
>CAIVQA010000025.1 GCA_903907935.1 uncultured Francisellaceae bacterium | reverse complement strand
GCTTTTGGCAGCCTTAGATTTTGATTAATAACTTATGTAAACCTTGCTTGTAGTAGCAAAAGTTATAATTTTTAAATAATTTTCTTTGATTAAAGAATTCTTAGTTTAGAGTAAATACAATTTTTGACCGGGAGCTGCTGATGAATGATGTGCTTTATGGGCTGGAGGCATATGTTATGATAGAGTGGTCACTTCTCCTTTAACATAATTTCTAATATGAAAAGCTATTCTTTTATGATGATGTAATATTTCAACTGTCGTTTGAGTATAGCGACATTCTACTACTTCAAAAGCATATTGATAAGGAACTCTATAATAATGATGTTCTAATTCAATGTGATAGTCTTTTGATACTGTTAATTGTTTAAAATATGCTAGTTTATAACGTTTTTTCGGTAATTGACGTAGAGCTGGTTGGTCTAATTCTATAAATTGAGAATAACGGCTACCATTCTTTTTTTGAAATCTTTTATAGTTTAATTGTTGCAATAATTTTTTGATATTATTATTTAGTTCTTCAAGACTATAATGTTTTTTGTGACGTAATTTAGCAATAACCCATCTTTCTGCTATCTGTACGCCAACTTCTGCTTTTGACTTATCTTTAGGACGGTATGGTCTTGCTGGCAAAATAGTAGTATCATAATGAATAGCTAAATCCCCATAAGTAGGGTTAGCTATTGGTTCATATTTACAACTGTCTTTAATACCACTTCTTATATTGTCTGGCACCAATAATGACGGTACCCCATTAAAGTATTCGAACATTCTTACATGTGAATTTATCCAATCTGATAGTTTTTGAGTTACTGCAGCTTCTGCATAAGTAAAATTAGATAAACCTAAAACTGCAATAAATAATTGTGCTTGCATTACTATTTCACCAGATACTGGGTCATATATTGGAATAGTAGTACCAGCATAATCTATAAAACATTTGTCTCCAGCTTTATGGTTTTGTTTCATGCTAATTTTGTTGGTATTACACCACTTTCTATACATTAAACAAAAACTGGAATAACTATAGTGTTGATCTGGGTGTTGTTGTTTATATTCTTCCCATAATAGTTGTAAGGTTACGTGTTTATGTTGCATTTCTTTAAAAACATCAGTTAAATTTGGTTGATGCTTAAAGTTTTTAGAACCTACTATCTGTTTACAATGAGGACTTAATAGTTGTAATAATTTAAGATCATCTAATTCCGGATCTAATGGCCAGCTAATTCCTGCTGTGATAGCAGCTCTTGTATAATAACTTATTGAGCTAGGTGAAGTTTTTGTAGCTGCTGCTATTTGCCTATGTGGTAGTTGCGCACTAAATTTTAGTCTTAATATTTCTCTCAGTTTTTTCATAGATATATACCTTGCTAACATTTGTCTTTCTCCTAAAAAATAAATTTTATTGAGAAAGATTTATCATAAAAATAAGTATGGTAACTGTAATATTTTGCTTTTATATTTGATAAAATTATTTGTAGATCATTTATATTTATTTGTAGATCACTCAAAATTAAAATTAAAAAAAGTGATCTACAAAATTGTTATTACTGATCGATAAATAATTTTTGGTGATCGAGAATTAATTTTTAGTGATCGATTAAACTAGAATACGCAAAATATAAAAATTATATTCAAACTAGAATAAAACAAGCAGAACCAGCATGGATCCCAGCTACAGTATTACATGGTGAAATTAAATCAAAAGGGTATACTGGCCAGCCTATCATTATTACGTAATTATTTAAGAAAATTAAAACCTAAGCACCAAGAAAGAATTTTTATTAGATTTGAGACTGAACCAGGTGAACAAATGCAGGTTGATTTTGCTCATTTTAAATTTGGTGATCAAAAGTTTTACGCATTTGTCTCTATTTTAGGGTATTCAAGGATGTTGTATGCCGAATTTGTAATGGATCAAACAATAAACACTGTTATTAAATGCCATTAAAATGCTTTTAATTACTATAATGGTGTTCCTAAGTATGGTCTATACGATAATATGAAATCTGTAATAATTGCACGCAATGCTTATGGTAATGGTTGCCACAAATTGCAATCTTGTTTTTATGATTTTGCTAAACACTATGGAATAATACCGAGATTTTGCAAACCATATAATCCACAAACAAAAGGCGGCGTAGAGTGTGGTGTAGGCAGATTTAGACGAACACATTTAGTTCCTGTGCCAGAGGTAGAAGATCTTGATGAATTAAATAAAAAATTAATTGCAGCTTGTGCATTAGATGATCAACAAACAATTATAAGCAAATCAAAAACCATTATTGAAAATTGGCAATTAGAAATAACTAATTTACAGCTATTACCAAAAGAACCATTTGCTGCAGCTATAGTTTGTTCCCCTATAGTAGATCATAGAAGTTTAGTTGCAGTAAAAAGAAATTTTTATTCGGTACCTGTTAAGCATGTTGGACAAAAAGTAGAAGTGCAAATGTTTGCAGAGAAGATTCATTTTTTGAAGCAAGGCCAATGTATTGCAATACACAATCGTTGTTATCTACAGCATCAAGTGTTCGTAGAATTAGAGCATTATTTAGCATTAATAAAAATAAAACCAGGAGCTTTATCTGGATCTATGGCATTAAAACAAGCCAAACAAAAGGGTAAATGGCCTGCTATTTATGATACATATTGGCAAGCATTAATTAAAAAGCATGGTAAAAATATAGC
>CAIVQA010000024.1 GCA_903907935.1 uncultured Francisellaceae bacterium | reverse complement strand
TATATAGTCTAACGTTATCCTGTCAGCAACAAAAAAAGAATGCTTTAACTTGGTTGCAAGATTCTATCTTTAATTATTTTTCTGGGCTTGCACCGCCAATTTTTGCTTAAATTTATGATACCCCACGTGAACAATTACATTGAATTAGCGTTTGGTCATATTAATAACTAGGTAAATGTTCACGCCATGCTATTTAATTACTAAAAATATAAAATTTTGATTTAAAAGTTAATTTTAGGTATTTACACTAACATTAGTTTGGTGCATCATGTAATCATTAATATCGGGCTAAATGAATTATAAAAAATTAATTTAAAGCCGACCAGTCTAGAAGAGGCACTAGTAGTTATAGTATCTTCTCCAAAATCGATGGCAAATGCCAAACTAACAAACTTCTCATGTCACGCCATGCGCCTCAATTAAATTAGCTAATGATGGCATTTCAAATTTTTTACTTATCCTATCAAAAATATAATTAAACGCATTAATCCCTAACTTCCTAGCAGTTTCGACAATAGTCATGAACGTATCCTTACATTCTGTACCTTTTGCATTTTTTGTTTGGAAACTAATATCTCGATATCTTGCTTGCACTCTTGCTCCCAATTCAGAATCATTATTGTGTAGCGGTAGCTCAGGATGTTGCAATACAAGTAATAGTGAATCTTTTTTCAATCTGGTTCTTTCGATACGCTCGTCTAACTGATCATATCCAGTTTTGATTGAGAAAATAACATCAAATTCCATCTCTAAACTTTGTCTAAGATTTTCTGATGGTGCATTTTTATATTCCATTTACGGTAATAATCCCAATACTTATCTAAAAAAGAATGCAATTGATTTTGGTACTCTAAAAATGCTGGAGCTAGTTTTTTATAATGTCTGGCATCATGTACCCAGCATAATGCTAATAATTCTGTAATTTCTTTAAATTGAGCTGCATCATCAGTAAGCAATATTTTAACTGCATAAGGTAATTTTTGATAAGCTATTATTGCGCTCGCTTCAAGAATAATTCTTCTGCTTCTTTTATAAGTATTTGGTTCTGGAAATAAATTATTTAGCAGTTCTTCAGCTTCTTGGCTATTTAACACTACACTGATTTTTAATTGATCCGTTATTTTGGTCAATACTTCTGCTGACAAGCCCATTTGACTCATAAGAGCGTAGGCTGATTCATTAAATTCAAAAGATAATTCTTTTTGAGCTAGTATTTCTAATACTGTAAGCCTACTTTTGTTTGATCTGGTAAAATATGCAGTATAGTATTGATTACAAAGAACATGAGTATAATAATTACCACCATTAACCTTAGCGCCTGTATCATCCATTTGTTGGTAAGTAGATGATGGCAAACCAGCTTTAACTATATCTTTCTTTTCTTCATGAAATTGTTCGTTATGATCAGTAATAATACGAGATACCGTAGCTGCTGAAATTTGTATGCTATGATCTTGCAAGAACTCAACTATTGCTGGTTCAGTCATCTTATATTTAAAATGTTGGGTTATTATTAAAGTCTTAATGTGTGGGCCAAATTCACCTTCATATCCAGATGGCACATGGGCGGTAAAAGTTTTATTGAGTGATGGAGAATAATAGACCTCTTTTCTGAACTTAATATTGCTGGTTTCAATGCTAATATCTTGTACTATTACGGCTTTATATCCTTTAAAAATAGCATCTTTAGGTAATTTTTCTGGATTTATTTTGCATCTTACTGTTTTGTTGATTTTTATTTTATGGTTTTTAGATTTAGATCTTTTGTGGAATTGCCCCTTACTATGTTGGTTGCGTTCTTTTTCTGATGATATATTTTTTCTGCTTCTGGCGTGTATATTTGGTTTGCCTTGTTTGCCTTTTAAACGGTTATTTTCGTCTCGAAGTCTTTGGATTTCTTCTTTAAGCATTTTATTTTCTTCTACCAAAGCTTCAATAATGTTGAGCAATCTAGAAATAATAATTTTGGCTACAGGATCTGTAACATCTTTTATAAGAATATTAATTTCTTCTAAAGCTTTTTGTACATCCATAATTTACCTACCAAAATACAAAGCTTAAATTCATTATCTATAATGTTAAACAAATACGCAAGATATTTAACCAAACAAATTATCAGCCTAAAATGCCATTATCGCGATATTCTTCTGCATTAAGATCAATATCTTTTCCTAAAATTAAATCATCTGCAATTTTGCGTAACATGTCATAAGATATAGCAAATTCAGGACCATCAGACATAGTGGCAAGGTCGATCATAGCTCGTCTTAAACCTGGTTCTAACTGATCACAATATTACCAATAAGCTGCATTAGCCCAATCACCAATTTCCACCACATCCCGTTTTTGCCATACCAGTTGTTTTAATGCTTTACCAAACATTGATTTTGTATACATCATTGTGGTCCTCTTGGTTTTGGGGTGAAAGATTCTAATTCTGCTTTGGTTGGTGGATAATGTTGTCCTTGTACTACTTCTCCATCAATCATTTTTGGATGGACTCTAGTTACATTGCCAGCATGATCATGGCTTTCATCCCATGCGCGCATTTGTCCAGTTTTAGGATTGTATTCTGTGACACGAGAAGCACCTCGCGTTGGTCCAGGTGTTTTAGCTAATCGTTCTTGTTCGTAATAACGAACTCTACCATCAGGTAATTCTTGGATTTTAACTGCTTCTCTTTGAGCATCTTCTAATGCTCTAAATTTTTTATTAAGTGCTGCTTGAGAATTAATATTGCTAGTATTAGATGAACTTGTTGCTTGCTGCTGGCTGGTTACCCTCAGTTTTGAAGAGGATACTAGTTATAGCCCAAATTGCAGAAATAATAATCAAATTAGGTAAAACTATTGAAGACTTAACAGAAAGATTAAATTTAAATTCTAATAATTCTTCTAAGCCACCATCCACAAATTTGAAAAACAAAAAACATCATACAGGTAAAGGTAAAAAATCAGGTAAAAAACAAGAAGCACAACCTGGCCATAAGGGAACATATAGGGAATTATTACCGCCAGAAAAAGTAGATCAATTTATTACTTGCTTACCACCAGAAAATTGTGATTGCGGTGGTACAATTCAAGTAAACAATAGTAATTTTCAAAAACATCAAGTATATTAAATAGGAGAGCATCAAATAGTTGGGGCTAAGCCACTTTAAAATGCCTATCGTTACTAAACTTCATGCCCAAATTAAAATAGGGATACCATTTTTTAAAGATTTTTCCTAGTTCATGATTAATAACTTTTGCTCGTAATTGAAGTAATAAATGAACACCAGCTTTACTCCACTGCATTTGTTGTTTTTTGCTAAATCTTTTTCCTAAAAAACTATTAACTAGAGATTCAATAACAGCAGTAGATATAGTCTTGCCTTTACGCCAACGTTTCCCATAATTAACAATCTTGCTAGCATTTTTTTCAATGTAAGTGCAAAATTCGTCTAAATATTGCTGCAAATCTTTATATTTTAAGTATTTGTCTTCAAAATCCGAAACATCCCATGTTAAGTCTTCTGCTTTTTCTAATGCTTCCTGTGCTTTACCGTGCCAAAGCTTCCATTTAATAGAAGCTAATGATTCTTGAATTGCCTGTCCTTTGGTTTTGTCGACTTTGATCAAACCTTTAGTATATTGATTTAAAACTGTTAATCGTATGGTGATATGAAACCAATCGAGAATATGCTTACCATTCGGCCTTAAATGTCTTTGTAATAATCTTACCGTCTCACCTCCATCAGACATAAAACAAATGCCTTCATTATATTTAATATTCTGAGATTCTAATAATTCGTGTAATCTACGCTTAGATTTTTGATCGTAACTTTGTACAAATCCAAAGACCTTACTATCATTATTTTTTGGAATAGATTTGCCTACAATGACTTCAAAATTCTTTTTTTTATTTTCCCATGATCTCAGATAACCACCATATCAATACCAACCGTTGCAGATTCATTGTTATATGCTTTAAAATCCATTAATATCGGTAATGATAATGCGTATATGTAATGTTCTTCTCCAAGATCTGCTTCAATACGTTCAGATATTTTTTTAGCATGCTGCCTGATGACTTCAGCATTAATTTTTTCATTAATAGGAAAGCATTCTTTTAATAGATCAGCCGTCAAACCGTAAGACATTAAGGATGCCAATTTGCTTTCCATATAATATAATTCTGGGGAGATATAATCTTTATTTTTCGTTAGACGTTGTAATGGATTAAAGCTTGTATGAGAGCTAGATGTACATTTGCAGTTATAAAAACGAGGACAATTTATTAGTATATTACCGAATAGTGTTTTTAATTGTACGGTAGTATGTCCTTTTGTGTTTAAGGTAGATTCGCATTCGGAGCAAAAGTTGTTTTTTTGAATAAATTGATTTATTTGAGATCCTACAATTACTGCTTGTAATTCTTTTAAAATAGTTTTAGATTTTGGGAGTGTCAGGCCAAGTTGCTCTATACTGGCAGAATCTTTTTCGAATAACAATATTTCATGAGTAGATTCTATATGGCTATCGTTAGAAGTGACGATTAATTTGAGTTTAAAGTTCATAGCTTTTCCCTCCCAAATAAATACATTATAACTAACTAAAGTATCAGATTCTAGCCCCAACTATTTGATGCTCTCCTACAAGTGTTTATTTTTAAATCATAATGTTATTTTAATAAGTATAATGAATGGTATAAATTGCTGGAGATCTAAATTTAAATTATGTCGATATTCTGCACGATTATTGAAAAAGCTTTATTATCTTAATAAAACTTTAATACCATCAGTAAATCTTTTAGAAATAAAAAAAGCCATCTATTATGCAAAAAAATACCATGGCGAACAAAAAAGACAATCTGGTGAACCGTATTATACTCATCCAATCGAAGTAGCTTACATGGCAGCAGATCGGATCTTTGAAACCAATATTTTAGTTACTAGCATACTACATGATACTTTAGAGGATACCGATTTAACTAAGGAAGATCTTTCTTATATTTTCAGTCCTTTAATAGCAGATCAAGTAGATGCCTTAACTAGAATTAAAGTAAATAAAAAAATCACTTCAGCTGAATTGCTTGAATTGTTACATGAACAACAAAAACATGATCTATTAGTAATTAAATTATTAGATAGGGTACATAATATACAAACTATCGAAGTTAAAACATCTAGTTCTCAAGAAAAAATAATATTAGAAACTTTGATTAACTTTTTACCCATGGCTGCACATCTTTCTTTATTTGATATTGAACAAATTTTAAGTCAAACTTGTTTTAATACTGTGTCTAAGAAATTTCATAGATACCACCTTGAAGAAGTTCTTGTTTTTGAGGAAAATTACCACCGCTTTCTCGAGAGCCTCAAAGTGCTTAATTGCCCATAGAAAACTTATAGCTATAGGAAGAGTGATAATAGTTATTCCCCAATAGTTAAACCATTCTACTAAGTAAACTACACTAAAAGATGTTATACAATAAAAAATGGAATGTGAAATAGCAAAAGAAAGGCTGGCATAAGTAAATCTTTTAAATACCGGTAGGTGCATAAAAGATATTGGTATAATCAAGTAACTGGCAGGAGCTAGTAATATTACTAACGCTCTAATAATAAATAAATAATTAGGGGTATTAGTATGCGATAATATACCTGGAGCTATTATTATGATTAAAATAAATAACAATAATAAAAATTTTGCTATTTTCAATGGATATATTTTATAACTACAATACGCTAAAGAAAGTAATAGACTTAGGTGTGCAATAGAAATCATAAGATTCTGATTAATAACTTGAGTGGCCGTGAACCCAAAGTTTTGTTTTAAAATACTGCCACAATACACCCCTCGCCAGGATCTGAGCGTAAAAATGGCAATGCTCAACTAACTTTTATAAAACACCCATAATACGCTAGTTTTATGCATATTTTACATTAATTTTAGGTGTTTTTCATGTATAATAATTTTTTTATCAATAAGTATATTTATATTTCATTCATCAATTTTGGAATTAAATTTTTATAATTTTACACATTTATCATGATATTTAACATAAAACACTAGACCTAATACTTATTTTAAAGTAAAAATAAGCTATTAAATGAATGTTAGTTGAGCATTGCCATTTTTACGCTCAGATCCTGGCGAGGGGTGTAGGTAAACTCTCAAGAAATGAAATTGAAAAGCTGACTGTAAAATATGATATAAAGGTTGACAGTCAAAGCAGGGTATATGCGGCAAATATTGAAGTTGTTAAACCTAAAAAAATAGACAATTAAGTATATTTATAAACTGGCTCAGCATCATTACGTTTCAATTCAACAGCACCCTCAGAATCCTTGTAAATACTACGATAATAGCCATAATTTGGTCGATCGCTCCCTTTTTGCTCTTCGATTTGCCATGATACAAGGTCTTCCCTCATGAAAAGTACGCCTTCATGTTTTTCAAATGTCGCTGGAATGGTGTAAGAGTTTTTGATATAGAAAATACCTTTATAGCGATAAACAACTGGTAGCGCCTGTAGTTCTTCGTTTAACCTTGATATTATGCGATCATAATTTTTTATAGATTGTTCGTATTCTTCTTGAGGTATAAGGTAACCAATTTCTTTGTATTGCTGTTCATATCTGTCCTTTAAAGACTTTACGTTCGACAGTAATTGGGATACGTGCTTTCTGCTTTTATTGTTCATATAAAAAATCACTGATAAAAAAAACTACTGCATGGAATGGAATTAGAACCTAGAAACCCCATGCAGGTAGAAATATTTTGTCATAGATATTCATGCTATTCAACAGAACCTTATAAATCAACTTAATGGTGAGTGCAGCTTTTTTTATTAATGGACACAAGTGTGTGACTTATCCAGGCTTTTTACTTCTTCCTTAGATAATCCCGTATACTTTGCAATAGTACTACAGCACATACCATCTTGCAGCATTTTTAAAGCCATCTCTTTGGTCTTTTCTTTATCAGTTTTTTCAGTAAAATCGCTCATAATATCCTCTAACTAAATATGTTTTTCTAGCTATTATATATATTCAGATTATAAAGTTAAACAATAAAACAAACAAAAAGCGACCAACATAACACCAGTAATAATAGTTGTTTTTTGTTTTTACATGTTTTATAAAGGTCTAAATATCTTTACAGAGGATTCTACAGATGAGAATAGGGGTTATTAAATGGTATGACGTTAAGCGTGGCTATGGATTCATTCAGTCGAGCGACAGTGAAAAACAAATATTTTTACACTATTCAGCAGTAGATAAAATTGAAGGTATGAAAGATCAAACAACTTTAAAAGGAAAAAAAGTTAGTTTTAACGTTACTATCGACTTGAAGAACCGACAATCTGCTATAGATATTACATTACTGGACGTGTAGCAATAGGTAAATTAACTTTTAACGATATATCTAGCACCATGTTTTACCTTAGATAACAAATCAAAAACTATAGCCATGAAGCCCAAAACAACAACGTTCATAATAGTTAGCTTTCATTGCTGCTTCTTGCGTTTGATATAAAGCTATTACAGGCGAGATCTCAACCTACCCTTGTAATTTGTGGTATGGATGGTCTGTTAGATTTTTTCATTAATCGCTAGCAGTTAAAACACAGCATCCACCATCTTCGCGTTCGGCTTCCTCGGTGTCTCTTTCGAGTTGTTTTTCCATTAGCCAGTCTAACTTCTCTTTCATGTCAACAACTTCATAAATCTTGGCTTGTTTCTCGACCGAAGTCATAAGCAACACAATTTCATTCGGCGTTAACTTGCCGTAGGTAGCAGCCTCGCCGATTGCTTTGATTTGATCTTGAAGAGAACCACTTAAGTTAATAGGTATAACACTGCGGTGACGCGTACTGTCTCTATAGATATCTCTGAGTCCGCTGAGATCCGAGAGCATTCAAAACCGGGCGGTTTCTCACAAAATGTATTGTGTAGCTTAATGAATTGTGAGAAACCGCCCGGTTTTGAATGCTCTCCTTAAATTCAATGTTATACTATTAGGTAACAAATTACTATTGTATGTGCCGTTTTTTAATAAGCAAGCTCAAAATGTCGTTCTCTTACTCGACTAGTTGATCAACTGGTGCAACACTTCAGTGGCTCCATTAGCTCGCTATCGACTGGCTCTATTAGGTTGCGAATTGACAACATATGATTACTAAAAAATTATCAAGCTGGGGCTAATCTTCTTCTATACCTTGATACTAATTTTTCTACTTCTGGTTCTACTATAAAACTTTCCTCTGGTTGATATAGAAAGCTAAAAATATATTCTTTCAAAATTTCTATCGGTACTTTTTTATCAACAAATGTAGATTTTCCATCTAATAATGATAAAAATAATACAGCTTGGCTTGTTATGTGTTTGCTAATACGGCCTGGCCCCATTTGCTAATTTAATTTGGCTCCACCCTAGTCAATAAAACCTTCTCAGAATTATTATGTTATTTTTGAAACTAATAATTCTTGGAGGTAATGAGGTGACTAAAGTGGAACTA
>CAIVQA010000023.1 GCA_903907935.1 uncultured Francisellaceae bacterium | reverse complement strand
GGTTCATTCGCAATTAATTCGAGCCAGTTTTTTTCATTCGCGATTAAAGTGAGCCGAAGATAATTTTCATTCGCGATTTATTTGGGCCAAATTAGATCGCTGATTGCAAGCCGAGGTGTTTTCGAAAGCGAGCCGTTACAGTTAGTTGGGAGTCTTCTTGGTGGTTTAGCGAATTCTTTAAATACAGCATATAATTTTGTCATTACAGGTAGCGATAATCATGATGATTTATTATGGGGTACCGGGGATTATGATGATGTTTTAGACGGCAAAAGCGGGAATGATCAGTATTGGGCGTTTAATGGTATGAATAGCATAACTGACGAAAGCGGCAATGATGTGTATCATTTTTTTACAACAAATATGCAAGGTATAACAACTATCAATGATGGCGATGGGCTCGGAAGTATTACATTAGACAACTATGGAAATTGCAACATTCAATCACGTGGTATTGTACTGGCTAATATTTTAGGTACTGGTAATGTCGTTTTCGCCTTTTATCCAAATGATCCAAATACAGGTTGCCAACCGGATAGCACATTTTCATCACAAGTGTATGGGATACTAAATGATTATCATAACAACGATATTTTTTTCTTGCAATTATTAGGTCAAACTTTGATGATTACTTTAAACAGTATAGCTATTAGCCCAAGTAAATACGGAACGATTGTAATCAATAATTTTCAGGATGGCCATGTGGATATTAGTCTCAATGGAGCAGGTAGCATAACCAGCAATACTAAGATCTACTATGTAAGTGTTGCTGCTGGTGAAGTACTAAAATGTGATTTCAACCACGACAGTTATTTGTTTAGTCTCATCGGAAGTAGTACCTATATGAGTTATGATAATAACCCTTATAACTGCGTAATGGTTGGCAACTCTGACGCAGCTAATACGTTTATATTTAAGTCTGGCTACGTTAAAGGTCAAAATGTAAAAGCACATTCATCTGCAACCACCGGCACATCTACTATACAAGGATACAAATCAGGCGACCTGATCGATGTTTCTGCGTTTAATTCTAGCAGTGTATCTTTTCAACAAGATGTTGTTGACGGTCAAGTAACCATGACATTGTCGAATGGTGTAACGATATTGTTGCCATCTGTATATAATAACATTAGCTATACTGTGGATGGAAAAAATAATCTTACATTTGTTCCTACTATTGTATCTCCATTTAATACCACCACCATAACTCCAACGGTAACGGTTAGCCCAACACCTAGTCCTACAAATAGTGATACGACAACGATTAGTTCAACGCCTAGCCCTACTAATATAGATACTAGCATGGCAACTTTATCTTTCGCAACATCATCGTCAGAAACAAAATCAACTGAAAGTAATAATAACGGATTATATATAGGGGTAGCAGTAGGAGCAAGTATTGTCGGTATAGCAGCTACGTCTGCATTGATCTTATATTGTTATAAAAAACGGCAAAAAAATAAGCCTAGAATATTACCAGGTACAATAGCATCTCCAAACAAAGAAACAAATACAGAGGTCATTATTCCTGAAGCAACTATAACAAATTCAGACATTGCTGCTACCAGGAGCACTAATATTACGATTTTTTCAACAACATTACAAAGAACTGCTCAAACTTATGCGCCAACAACCGAACAGTTACCATCTAATCCTGTACCATTTTCACTTAGTTCCCCATCAACATTAGATGGAGGAGAATTATACCCACACTATTACGAAGCAGAATCTACTCGAAGTCATTCTCCATCATCAAGGCAATTTTTAGTAAGATAATCTCCATAATAGCTATTTTTATCCACGTTGTTTATATTGATTATACGATTTTTCACACTTCCTAAAAAAGTACCTACAACGTGTTATAAATGTTAAATATCTAAATCTTGATTGGACATAAGTATAAGGCCATATATTCTTGAGCTTTAACTACAACCATGATAAATTATTTATTGATAATTAATAACTTTTATCTATAAATGAATTTGTATGCCATATAAAACTAATGTTGATTTACCACCAAAAATAAAAAATGTTTTACCAGAACATGCCCAAGATATTTATAGAGCTGCTTTTAATTATGTTTGGGATGAATATCCAACTCCCAGCAAAAGAAAAACCATAGAAACTCAAGAACAAGTGACTCATAAAATTGCTTGAGCTGCCGTAAAAAATAAATTTGTAAAAGTTAATGAAGAATGGTATTTAAAAAAGTAAAAATATTTATGGAATGTAAAAATGAACCATCTGAAGTCATAATAAAATAACGACCAAAATGCAATGTAGTTATACAAAATAATTTTAAGGAACAGCAATATGATTGAAGATCTAAGTAGTTTTTTTGATCCAACAAAGGAAACTTTTAATTTTTTAAAATTTTCTATTGAATTTTATAATAACAACATAGATTTAATTACAAGGTTTGATGAATGTTTGGAAAAATATTTTGAGAAGCGTGGCCAAACCGGTAGAAAAGAACAAAACATAATGGTTGATCTTGAAAAATCTTTAATAGAGGCTGGTTTTGATGAAGAGATTATAGATGTTGCATATTCATTTGCTATAGGGGTATCAACTGCTAATATAAATGGTTTCCAACTACCAACACAAGATTATACCTCTACCGCTAAGATGATTAAAGATGTTTTGGAAAGATCTTGTACAGAACAAAGGTCTAATGATCTTGGTGATACAGCATATTCTTTTGATGTTTTAGCATTATTAATTCAAGAGAATTTTAAGATATCTGTATCTGCTATATTACAAAATCGCGAACCGATACAGCAAATAGTAAATTTATTAGATCAACAACCTGATGGGGAAGCAAGTACAGTGAAAGTATTTAATAAGTTTCGTCTATCGTAATAAAAATCAAATAAAAATGTAACTAAATTGCTGATGTCGCATAATTTTTTAATTAGATCTATTTACTAAAAATGTGTTAATTTATAAAAATTTATTGTTACAATAATTAACTGGAGAAAATTCATCTATGTTTGGCATGTGTGATCACGCAGATCAAGATACATTTATACCTCATAGTCAGTATGGGAATAAAGTTTTAATAGAATATGCAGTAAATTACTTATCTGCTAAACAGGCTTTATCAGTTAATGAGTTAAATTTATTGTTAAATTTTGGAAATGCCCCAGCATCTAGCCAAGAAATGTTTTCCAATTACTATAGAGTATTAGATGCTATATCACAATTTGGTTATTTATTACAAAATCATCCTTACTTAAAGGAGCATCTAATTACGTTAAAATTAGAATCAAGCGGAACACTTTATGAAGCTAGTGTTAATGAACATTTTTCTACGATGCTTTCTCAAATCCAATATACCAATCTCAAAAAATTAACAGTCAATTTGTGTGGAGAGACAATTAAAACAGGATTGTTGCCAATTTTATCTAAAACTAGGCTTACTCATCTAAAATTAAATCATTTTTTTTGGGAACCACTGGTAATAAGTGAAATGCTTGATGTTTTGCCTACAACAAAATTAACTCATCTTATATGTAGCACAGGAATATCGCTTGCAGAGTTAAAAAAATTGCATCAAATATTGCCTAATACTAACATTGCTTGTTTACATGTTGATAAAGTTGGCGAAAGCACATCTTTTGCAGAAACAATAGAGACGCTAGATCAATTATTTACTATCCTTCCCAATACTAAGATAACATCGTTAAAAATCCCTTTTTTGGGATTTTTCGATGGTAATAATGGAGAAGCTGAACCATTGTATAGGAAAATATTGGATGTATTGCCAAAAACAGGTATTGTTGCTTTAGATATTTTTCAAAGTCGCGCTATTAGACTAAGCGGACTATATAAAGAGATGGACGAAGAAATACAAAAGTTATGCAAACTTAACTTAGAAAAAAGACAAATGGCAACGGATATATGGTTTAAAGTGTTCAAAGGACATGTATTAAAAAATACCAGTAAACCACTGTTCCCAACAGATGTAAGTGGTACTATTCTTTCTTTTCTGTATCCCCAACATATAAGCATAGTGCATAATTTGTCTGAACAAGTAGATGAATTCACAAATAATGCGCAACATGCAAAAGCCAAGTATTTGACCGAACAAAAACAATTAACCTATATTAAAATACAACAATTAATCCAATCTTATCATGCCGCCAACCCAGAACATGCATTAAGGATCGCGGCCAGTAAAGGAGATAATAATGCTGTTAGTTTGTTATTAAATAGTAATATTAATATAGATGTTAATCAGCCTGGAGAAAAATCTGGTAAAACTGCGTTACATCAAGCCATAATGAATCTGACCGAAAAATTTATTCATAATAATTATATAATACCAACAGGCATTACTGAAGAAATGATCCATAGAACTAATGAAGAAATTTGTAGTTACGAAAACTATAGAGTAGTCAATGCTTATTATGAGTGCATAAACAGGTTGCTTATAGCTGGAGCAATTGAAATAAAGGATAATCAAGGTAAATTACCACGAGACTATGCTGCTACTTCTGGGGAAGTATCAGCGATGATTTCATGTTTATTTAAGCTAGAAAAGTTTTTCTTAGAGCAAGATAATGAACAGAATAAATCTGTAACTCTCAAACCAGTTCCATATTAAATTTAACGTTACTATTCAGAAGTTGGTTTTAGCTGGTTGCTAAAACCAATTGGAAAATTTGGCGCTTTTTAAATTAAGGTATCAATGGTTTGTAGCTTTTAGGCTAAATACTAACGAACACACATTGTGGAGTCGCATAAAAATATTTATGTTTAGATAATAAAATATGTTAAAGTAGTGATAATAAAAAATTAATTATACTGGATTTAATATGAATAAAATTAGGCAAGAAACAGATGCTCCTTGGAAATATATTTTAAGTAAATATTTTAAATCTTTTATGGAGCTTTGCTGGGAAAATAGAGCTAAAGAAATTAATTGGAATAAAAAACCAAAATTTTTGGATAAAGAATTACTTAAAATTACTAAAGAAGCTGCTATTGGTAACAGAGTAGTAGATAAATTAATAGAGGTAGAATTAATAGATGGTAAGCGTTGCTGCATATTAATCCACTTAGAAGTACAAATTGTTAAACATGAAGATTTTAGTAAACGTATGTTTACTTATCGTTATCGTTTGAGAGATTATTATAATCAGCCAATAGCTAGTATGGCTATATTATTAGACGATGATCTATCATGGCGCCCATGTAGTTATAGTGAAAATTTGTGGGACTCGGAAATTTCAATGCGTTTTCCTATTATAAAGTTAATAGATTATAATGAGAAAATACAGGCATTAGAACAATCTACGAACCCGTTTGCTATAATAATATTAGCTCAATTAACTGCTTTAAAAAAACAAGAAGTTGAGTTAAAATTAGCAAGTAAACTTCAAATTACTAGAAAACTATATAATTCAGGTTTTAACAGTAAAGAAATAATGGAATTATTTAAGTTTATTGATTGGATTATTAGTTTACCAAAAGAAAGTGAGATAAAATATATGAGAAATTTAGCTAAATTAGAAAAAGAAGAATTTGGTAAAAATTTTATTTGTCCTGCTGAACAGATTTGGATGGAGCAAGGTATAGAACAAGGCATAGAACGAGTTGCTTGTAATATGTTGGCTAAAGGTATGTCAGTAAGAGATGTAGTAAAATTTACTGGCCTATCAACTGCAATAATAAAAGGGCTAAAAACTGAAAAATAGTCAGCGTTGTTTACATTGATTACCGTGAAAACCAAAGCTGCCTTATAAAAAATTTAGGAAAATTAACATATCTCTCATTTTAATGAGATTCTAAACTTGCTTTAACTGTTAGTGCCTAAGCAGCTGTATGCAAGTATTTAAATTTTTCTAAAGCCTTGATCCACCTAGATGCATTTTTCTTTACCATTAACTCTTCATAATTAATTACTGGATCTTTATAAGGCTTATTATTTTTTAGTAAAGAATAAATTACTCGTAATAATTTATGTCCAATCGCAACAATAGCTCGCTTATGTCCTTTTCTTATTGCCAACCCTTTGTATTTATCTTTAAATTGGCTACTAGTTTTAATAGCTGCATTAGCAATTTGGCATAAAGTAGATCTTAAATTTTTTGGTCCATTACGAGTTTTACTACTCTTTTTTTTACCAGCACTTTCATTATTTCCTGGGCACATTCCAGCCCAAGAACAAAATTGTTCTTCGTTACCAAAACGTTTCATGTCCACCCCAATTTCGACAATAGTAATGGCAGCGCTTATTGCATCCATACCTGTAACGGCTCGCTTTCGAAAACACCTCGGCTTGCAATCAGCGATCTAATTTGGCCCAAATAAATCGCGAATGAAAATTATCTTCGGCTCACTTTAATCGCGAATGAAAAAAACTGGCTCGAATTAATTGCGAATGAACC
>CAIVQA010000022.1 GCA_903907935.1 uncultured Francisellaceae bacterium | reverse complement strand
CCTATATCCTCCTGTGTCTACGCTTAATTAGTGGAGTTGCCCCCATTAATTTAAGACTCAGTACAGTATATGCTCGGTTACATTTTACTGATCGCTCTTTCAGCGACTAGTGTTACCACACCTCGTGGCGCACAAAAATCTGTGGTTAATCCATAGTTGTTTATTAAATTTAGAAAAATTTCTTTAGGTAAAACTGGTGTTAGGGTGTTATAATTAAAACTTTTTATAAATATATATATATGTTTCAACATTTCATCTATGATAAAAAACCTAGGTTCGGCACTCCAAATCTTTAATCTTTGCCCAAATTGACTTTTCTGCGTAGGTGTCATGGCATGCCACTTAGTTGCAGATGTTTTTTTAATTATATGTGAATAAACAGAAATAAACTCCTCAAGAAACTCTAATTCACAAAGTACTCTTGGTTGAGCAGAAAATTTAGCACGAGCAGCAGAAATAAGAGAGGCAGGTATATCAGCTTGATTATTAAGCATTTCAACCATCATTAATTTTAAACTATCTTGGTTCATGTGAGAGTTGTTTAATACCGCTTGCAAAATGGTCTGGCTTGTTTGAAAAATCTTGGTTCTAGTTATTTGCATTAATACGCCGCGTGTTTGCTCAGATAATGATGGAAATAAAGGCGTCAATTTTTCTAAATCTAAATCATCCCATATATATTCTTTAAAAACGACTGCGAACTGATTTAAAGATTTGTCAGTAATTTTTTTGAAAAATTTTTCATATTGCAACAAATTTTCTTTAACATACTTGTTAATATCGGCACATAAAGTAATTCGACCTGTATGTAATGCTAATGCTTTATAAAAAGGATGTTCGTTAGCCGAGTCTTGATTGCTTAGCATTAAAACACAAGAGGGTATATAAATATTTCTTCAGTATTTTGAGCTAAAAATATTAAATCTTCAGCAACCAATGTTTCTACTGTTCCTTGGATTACCAAATATTTAGCTATATCTATTACATTTAATAACTGTTTTGCTATTTTTTTTGTGATTGAATCTGATACTTGCAAACTGAATTGTCTTGTGTTTTGCATTACTTGCAAAACTTTTAAACTAGCACAAGCATTTATTGCTTTCTTCAATAGAGCATCAGACACGTGCGGATTTTCAAAAATTTCTTTTATAATATCATCCCACCTAAAATTTTGTTTATCCCAACTTTCATTAAAATTTTCTTCCAACCTTTTAGTCTGTGCTTGCCAATCTTGATATAATGGATCTAACCTTAATGAGGTCACAGCTGGGTTTATACTGCTCTCTATAGCTTTGGTAAGCACACGTAAATTGCGTGCAGGATGACATATTAAACACCACATTAATTCATGATTATTTAAGACAACAGGATGAATAATTAATATTTCTAGGACATGGCCATTAACACAAGGTTGTTCGATTATTTTATTTAATGTATTTATATAAAAGTGTTTATTTGCTGCTAATAAATATAACTCTTGCCAAGATATCATTGAATCGTTTGTGTATAATTTTTTAAGAGCTTGAAACGTCAGTTTCATCTCTTGAGAAATTGTTCCATGTTCTAAGATCTCTAATATTTCTATGGTGATATTATTATAATTTATTATCTTGTATCGTAAAAGATCATCTGTAGCTAATTCGGCTACGATTTTTAAAAACCTTAAATCTATATTAGTTTGTAGATCCAATATCTTTTCCGTTATCGAAATATTCTCGGCTATAGTTTGCCAAATACTTGCATTAGCGCAAGGATGGTTTATTATCCTCACTAACTCGTTTATGGGTATACTACGTATTTCTTCTAACAAATTTAATAATATTGCTGGATCCTGAGCATCTGCTATTAAAGATGAGTAATCTGGTTCGTCTTCCAGCTCTTCTTCATACTCATACTTTTCTTCTTCTAGATCTTCTTCTCTCTCTTCTTCATGCCCACACTTCATACTTCAACCTCAAGATAATAGTATACTAATTATTTTTATCGTCTTGTTGCATATAGATGTAGTTACAACCAAGCATTGTTTTAGTATAAAAATATAAATCAACAATTAAACATGATTGAATCTGTAACAAATTTGTAGCTTAAGCAACATTATTTTAATAATTTTATTATATTTTAAAAATATAGTAATTTATAGTAAAATTTTAAGCGTTGGTGCGTAAATATTTACTTTTAAGTATAATTGATACTTTTTAAGCTCTAACAGAAACAGGACCAATAAAGTCTGGATCTAAGAAAGATGCATATTGCAATATTTTCCAAATATGTTGTTTGAGTTGTTCATCACTAACAGCAAATTCTTGGAAAAGTTTACCGTAGTTGGCATATTAACCATGTATTCTTTGATATCTTCATGGCGATCAACATTATCAAAAATAAATAATATTTTTGTTTTTAAAGAGGCAAGTTTATTATTAACCAATCCTTAAAATCCAACCAATAATCGTGCAAACTTGGTGTCCTTACATAAAACTTTAATCTATTTTTAATTTTAAAGGTATAGCTTGAGGACCAGAAGTATAGCTGGATTTAGCACATTGTGGTTGTATTTTATTGCATTGAGCTTTAGGCGGCCAAACAGCTGTATCTTTCGATATATAACTAAAAAATAACTCGTCTGATGATAAATTAAGTTTTCCATGCGAACCGTTGGTTATTTGCATAATCAATTGTGATCGCAATTTAGTTCTGGTAATAAATAATGTCGTTAATTCGTTGCTATCTTCATCAATAGCCCAAAGTGGGTTAGCAAAGCAGTCAACGCCATCATAGCATATTTCTGCAAAATACCCTCTGTCTTCAGCTAGCAATGCATAATCCCACTTTTCGTCTCTTCTTAAGCACGCATAGTTCTTCCACCCTTCGGAACCATTTAACCATGCATAATCCCTACCTAAAATTAAATCATGCTGTTGTTTCCAGCCGTGAACTCCATATTGAAACGATATTGTTTCTTTCTTTTCAGAAAATTTTTGAGCCATATAAGCAATAAAGTGATTGAAATAATGGGGAGGATGATAATACTCATTTATAACATATGCTGGCAGTAATGCTTGTGCTTCACCTACTTGCTTACACCAGTAATAACTTTTCATGTGATTCCAAATAGTGCGATCGTAATCATGATCCATAAGCTTTATTACATATTCAGTATGTTGATTTCGATATTCCTGTAGTGCTTTATTTAAATTACGGCAGTCTATTTGTTTGCTTTCACTAAACAAGAATCTCCACGGTTCTTTATATTTTATTCCTTGTTCTTCTAATTTTATTAACTGCTGCTTAGCTAGTTCCATAGGAGAATATTTAATGATCATTTCCCACATATTTAAATCCAACGCCCATACAGTATACTGCAAACCGCTAATCCCTTTAAATTGCCGTCCAGCACAATCAGTTAAATTACCTAATTCTACTGCCAAACTAGGTTTGATGATGAGCATTGCTTCTGCTTTATCTTTCTCTCCAAAACCAACATGCTTTAAAAACTTGTCTAGCTCTTCTGATTTTGTAGTAAGTATTTTAATTATTTTTAGCATTTTTTTTATTAAATAGGATAAGTTTCCAGACTATCCAATATCGCTTTAAATTCTGGTGCATGAAATATTGGGGTAAATTCATAAATTTGATATTCTCCAATCCGGCAAGTAACAAAAGGATCTTTACTTAAAATTTTTTCTAATAATAGTCTATTTTCACTTTTGGCTATTATAATGCCACCTGTTTTAGGAACTTGAGGCCCAGATGCAATAAAGGTTCCATTTTTATAATTAACTTCAAGAAATTTGATATGATTTTCTATATGACTATCTATTTCTTCATAATTTACTATGTAACGTACTATGACAATAAATAAATTTTTCATGTGGTTTCTTTCCTTGTTAATTTAGATTTTAACTATTTTTATATTATTTTATCGGATTAATCTTCTAGCTAAACATTCATCAATGATCCAAAGCACATCATCAAGAACATTAGGATGCAGAATTACATCGGCATGACTATTAAAATTTTTCGGTTCACCCTCGTAACAGCCAGTTATAGTGTTGTTTTGGTCGTGCCAAAAGTAAGTGTAAATTAAGTCACTATAATTAGTATAGCTTTCGGTAATTGTGCCTAAATTAATTGCTTCTGATGGTATTACTGTTGCCCCAAGCTCTTCTTTTAATTCACGTAATAAAGCTTGCATAGGAGTTTCTCCTAATTCAATTTGACCTCCAAACGTTGCTAGGCACCCTGGAAAACGATCCCAGTCATTACCGCGTTGCTGTAATAATATTTTATTATCGTTGGTTAAAACCAAACACCCCACAAAATGTTTAGCAAAACTTGTTAGATCGGTTGAAGTTAAATCGATGGTTTTTATAGAATTCATAAATTTTGATCCTTGCTAATAAGTTTTTTGATCTCTAAATTGCAATTAAATAGCCTAATTTCTGCTTCTCTTAAAATGGCTGTTTTTAAATGTTTTAACATTTCACTTTCTATATTACCAACTATGTTATATAAAATTTCTAGAAGTTGCTTAAACTGTTTTACTATTTTATAACGCTTAATAATACTTGCCAACTCTTCTACTCTACTCCAATTAAGAACAGCTAATATATTAGTTTCTATATTAGCAATTAATCTCTCTAATCCCATCATACCACATAAATTGCCACTAACTAATGATAATTTCATGCTAACACCAGTAGATCTTTCTTCTTTACTATATAGTTTTGGCATAATAGCTAATTGTAGCTTTTGCATTTCTTTAGCTCGCAGTTCACCTGTCTCCGGAACTTTTTATTTTTTACTAAAATATTATGCTTAAATGGTTCTGATCCAAGAATTCATTTAATTTTTGTGTACTAGAACCATTTTGCGTTGATAAATTAAAAACAATTTATTGACATGGGTTATATAAATTTGGTAAAGATTATTAATATAACAATTATAAATTACTAAAACATAAATTTATTGGGATTGGATTTTGTATTTTTATAGCATATTTTAGAGGAGAACAAACATGCAAAGTGAATCCACGCCAAGTTATGAATCTATCATTGCTAGCAGGCCTGGGAATGTTTATT
>CAIVQA010000021.1 GCA_903907935.1 uncultured Francisellaceae bacterium | reverse complement strand
TTGGGTAACCAAAACTAACATGATCAAAAATGATATCGCCAGATAATTCAGATTTATATATATATTGTTTGTCAATCGAAAATTCTTGTGGGGTGTTTAAAATTTTTTCTATACCAAATAAAGCTTGCTTTACTTGTTCGAAACGTACTAGCATACTAGACAAATTAGTAATTGGCGCTAATACTCTGCCCACTAGGATGCTACAAGCGATTAAAGTTCCAACCGTTAAATGAAGATCTAATACTTGATATGAACCCCATAATATAGTAGCTATTTGAGCTAGTTGTTGAATAAATTGGGAAATATTAGATGCCATGCCGGAATAAAATTTAATATTATGGCCATGTTCATTTTCTATTTCAAGATAATTTTTCCATAATATTTGAGTTCGATCTTCAGCACCAATGCCTTTTATATTTTCCAAATTATTTAAAGCCTCTACTAAAATTGCTTGTTTTTGAGCTAATCCTTGCATGTTTAAATTAACGCTATTTTGCATTTTTGCTTGATAGATCAAACTTACTGCTATTGTTATTAATAATGCACAAACAGATACTATGGTAACAGCTGCTCCAGCTAACATTCCTATAAATATTATAAATACTATCACAAATGGTAAATCAATAATGGCACTTAGCATGCCGGAAGTAAAAAATTCTCTAATGTGAGAGACGTCTTTAATACCATTTGCAAATCCACCTGCTGATTTTGGTGCATAATTAAGATGCATTCCTAAAACTTTTTCAAACATTTCTGATTCAATAGCTAAATTATTACTTTTTGAAGTTAAATCAATAAATATTGTACGTAGTACTTTAATAATAAAATCAAATAAATAAATTAATGTAATACCTAAAACTAGCGCCCATAATGTATAAATACTATTGTTTGGTATAACTCGATCGTATACATTCATAACAAATAATGGATATACCATTGCAAATATATTAATCATTACTGTGGCAACCCCAATTTGGATATATATCTTTCTGTATTGGCGTAGAGTTTGAGAAATCCAAGAAGGTTTGGTTTCTATCATTAATTCTAGAGCTCTTTTATCGAAGCTATATTTTTTAGTAAAATCTATACAAAATCCAGTATAAATATTATCCAAGTATTCTTTAGATACTCGTTTTACTGTTTTTGGTCCACTGCAACCGGCTACTTCGAATTCATCTGGACCTAAAATGGCTTTTAAAACTAAAGAACCGTTATTTTTGGTAATTAAGATCAAAGGTAAAGCAATATCTGACATTTGTGGAATAGGTTTACGAGCAATGGTACTTTCAAAACCTAATTTTGTTGCTAGGCGTACTATATATGCTGGGGTTTCACTTCTAATGGGAATTAAGCTGTCATGTAATTCAATATTGTAATAATTACAAATTAATTTGAAACATGTTCGTAAATTATTACTATCATGTATTTCTTCTGGTGCTTTTTTAAAAAAATTTAGCATGCAAACCCCCATATTATATCGGGAGATTTGCAGAATATATTGAGTTTTATTTAGCGGATAGAAGTTCTTCTAATTTATGACCAACAGACTTAGCCTTATCTGCTAGTTCTGCAATCCAATCTATTACTCTATATAAAAAAATAGCATTAATTGGGTTTAGAAGGTTCTCTATAACAAATAACTCTTGTTGTAAATTGTTTTGTATGTAGTCAGTATTTTCGTCAATTTGATCTAGTTCAACTATCATGTTTTTTACTAATTGAGCTTCGTTACCTCGAAACCCAGCTTCTATTAATTGATCTAATTCGTTGATAACATTTTGGGCTAATTTTGTTGCATTTATTACTAATTCTACAAAATTTAACAAGTCTTTAGCTATTTGTTCTGGGAATTGCATTTTTCTATAAAAAATCAGATTAGCTAAGCGTTGTGCTGCATTTGCAATTTGATCTTGAGATTTTAGTAACCCAATAAAATCTCTTCTGTCTATGGGTAATAGTATTTTACTTGGTAGGTGTAAACGAATGTCTTTTTTTAAATTATCTGCTTGGTTTTCTAAAAAATTTATTTGATTATACTCAATCTTAGCTTTTTCCCAATTTTGATTTAAAATATTTTGAAAAAAGGGTAACAAACTAGTAACACATTGATGAGCTAGATCCATATGTTGTTGCATTGGTTTAATTGG
>CAIVQA010000020.1 GCA_903907935.1 uncultured Francisellaceae bacterium | reverse complement strand
ATTGTCGCGCGCTTACCATAGCAGAACTTTCTAAGATGGATCTCTCTAAAATGGATTTTAGAGAATTATTTGATGATGTTATGAAAAAATATAAACAACCCGATCTAAATAACTTACGAGAAGTAACTAGCAAACAAATTGTTGAAAATATGAAAAGAATAGAGAACGGTTTAAAGCCAAAGGCTAAAACAGGAGTGGTTGGTGAAAATCAAGAAAGCCTGTAAAATAATAATAATTTTAATAGGATTTGTAGGAAGCATTAATCTTTATGCAGCTTTTTTTGAAAACAACGCGGAAGGATGGCATTGGTATCACGATCCGTTTATTGAAGAAGAACCAGCACCGGTTACTCCTAAAAATTCAGCAATATTTGTGCCTCTCACCCCAACTGAAATATTAAGAGCTTATCAAAAAGAATTAGAAAAAAGATTACATAAAGCCTGGGTTTATCCAAGCTATCAGAATATCCAAGCTTACCAAGAAATGCAAAAAGATTTAACCGAAAGATCACAAAACTTTTCTGAAACTTGGATGAAGGTGGTTTATCAAAATCCGGAGTTAGATCATACCTTGGTGTCACCGGTTAATCAAAAAAGTCGGCATGTTTACTTGGATCAAGAAAAACAACTGATAACCGAGACTATTCAAAGTCTTAAAGAAGACTATGGTTTGTTTTTTTTCTTTAGTGGTCAATGTGAGTATTGTTATCAATTTGCTCCAATAGTACAGCAGTTTGCTAAAAATTACGGTTGGAAAGTAATTGCCATTAGTGTTGATGGTGAAAGTATACCTGGATTTACCGAAATCTTACCTGACAATGGTTTGTTACAAAAATGGGGAGTTAAAGTTTTGCCGAGCTTATTTGCAGTAAATCCAACTACCGGTCATGTTTTACCGATTGCCTATGGGTTAACTGCTTTAGATCAAATGGAACTTAGGATCATGACACTGTTAAAAGATACACCGAGGTAAACGATGATTAAGAAAATATATGGATCTGTAGCGGTATTAACTTTATTTGCGAGCTTTAGTTCATATGCTTCTATTGAACAAGATTTAAAGCAATTTTTTAATAAGGTTGGGATGAGCAGCAATCTCAATAGTCCAGGCTCTTACCAAGATCAAGCGGCCGGTTATTATACCGGTGGCAGTTTAGTTGCTAGAAATGCAGTTAGAAATGCTCAATTTGCCACAGTACAAATGCCAGGATTTAGAGCAGGATGTGGTGGTATAGATGCTTGGACAGGAGGGTTTTCTCATATTAGTGCACAAGAATTGGTAAACATGATGCGAAATATTGGGAGTAGTGCTGCTAGTTATGCCTTTTTATTATCGGTTCAAACTGTTAGTCCCCAAATTTACAATATCATGAACGAACTAAATGCTATTGCTACTAAAGTTAATCATTTGAGTGTTAACAGTTGTGAGGCAGCTGCTACTATGTTAGGCGGGGTATGGCCAAAATCTGATCAATCAAGCAAACATTTATGTCAGGCTATGGGGGTTGATTTAGGTGGATTGTCAGATTGGGCAGCGGCTAGACAGGAGTGTGGTGCCAAAGGACAGAGAGATAATGTGCTTAGACGAGGTGAATCAGAGCCGCGTTATAAAGATATGTTAGTGGGTGAATTTAATTTAAGCTGGAAGGCATTACAAATGAACCAGTTTTTAAGTTCCGATCAACATCTATCAGAGTTGTTTATGACTTTGGTTGGTTCAATTGTTTCGGTAAAAGATGGTAGCAATTATAAAATCAGCATATTACCAGGCCATTCAGATAAAGAAAATGTATTAGATGGTTTGTTAAATGGTGGTAAAACATTAATTTACGCTTGTGATTCGCCTGACAAATGTTTAAATCCAGCATTAAGAGACACCGATATTCCGGCAAATCATGCGTTACGACTAAAAGTACATAAAACCTTAAATTTACTAGTAGATAAAATATATGAGGATACGGCTATCACTCAAGAAGAAAAAGATTTTCTTAATGCTACTCGGTTACCGGTATATAAAATGCTTAATGTAATAACTGCATATAGAAAAGGTACGGCTCCGGTAGATGCTAACCAATATGGAGATTTAATTGCATTAGATATTTTATATAAATATGTAGTAGACATTATTGATTTAGTACACGATAGTGTAACCCAATTAAAATCTGTACAAGTAGATGACACCAATGTAGAGCGATTTCTAAAGCAATTAAGGATCGCTAGAGAAAGAGTTATGTTGAGGCGCAGTAGTGCTTTTCAACAAATGGATAATATATTGTCTTTTATTCAATCAACCCAGCTAATTGAAAAACAATTACATGTAATGCT
>CAIVQA010000019.1 GCA_903907935.1 uncultured Francisellaceae bacterium | reverse complement strand
TTTCTCCTTAGTTGCAGTTTCTATTTCACTTTCACTAATATTTTCTTCATGATTAACAATAGTCTTTAACACCACTTTGTTACTTTCTATTTTTACTATTTCGTATTTAGCAATTTGATCTTTTTCGTGTAATATTTGATCATTAATAATAGCCGTGTTATTACCAGGACTAATTAAAATTGCTGTTAAAACTAAATTCCCTCCCTGATTAGCTTTCTTATTAAGATCCTCATAACCCTCAGAAATCCCTTCTAAATTCTTTGGCATAGTAGGATCGTTTTGAAGCTGCTTTGTGTAAGCACAATTAAAATTTACTAAACTCGCCAATATAGCTATCATTATCAAACGATGTAATTTAGGCATATAAATAAACAATAGCACAAAACCTAAATTTTTCTACAATCCTTGGCTAATCGATCTATAACAGCGTTAATAAATTTGTAGCTGGTTTCGCTACCAAACATATTAGCTAACTCTAGAGCTTCGCTAATTATTGCTTTAAAGGGGATATCCTGACAAAAAATTAATTCGTAGCTAGCTATTCGTAAAATACTTAATTCTATAGGGTCTAGTTGCTCTATAGTTCTATTACTATATTTAATAATTTCTTGGTCAAGAATTGACTGTTTTTTTGGAATATTGTGTAATAATAATTTGAAGTAGTCTACATCAAAATTCTTAGAATTACGTTCTTGTAAGTAATGTTGTTCTATAAGCAATAGATCATTGTTAGAAATCATCCAACCATATAAGGCTTGCATGGCAAATCGTCTAGCACTGGATTTTTTCTTGAAGCTCATTTTTTTTAAAACTCATTTTATGATTTTTCGTTATTATTTCGTAAATTTTCTATTACTTCTTTAAATTGATCGACCGTGGAAAAGCAACCATACACTGAAGCAAAACGTAAATATGCAACTTCATCCAAATTTTTAAGCTCTAACATAACCCATTCCCCGAGTAATTTGGTGGTTATTTCTCTATCTGTAGCTCCCCTTAATTTTGATAGAATTTTATTGATCAATTCATCTATTTTTGCTAATGGAATAGGTCTTTTTTCCAAAGCACGTAAAATTCCAGATCGTAATTTCTCTTCTTCAAACTGGACATAGCGACCATCTTTTTTGATCAAACGCGGGAAAGATAACTCAACAACCTCATAAGTCGTAAAACGCTCCGCACAAACAATACATTCTCGCCTCCTTCTAACTTCTTGCCCTTCTCCTACTAACCTAGAATCAGTAACTTTAGTATCAGCAGCATGGCAAAATGGACATTGCATAGTCTTTATTCCAATATTTTTTAAGGTATACTCTCAACAAACGAGTTTACGGTACTCTAAAAAACAAGGAGTGTTGTTTGAGCCTCTTTGACTCCTAGTTAATCTTTATTCTACGCAAGGCGAGTTTCACGACTTGTTTTTTAGAGTACCGCAAACTCATCTGCAATCAGTATATCCATTTATAATTGAGCAATCAATTCTGGAACAACCTTAAATAAATCCCCCACTATTTTATAGTTCGCAATTTGAAAAATTGGGGCATTTTCATCCATGTTGATTGCCACAATAACCTTACTATCTTTAATCCCCGAAATATGCTGAACAGCCCCAGAAATACCAATTGCAATATATAAATCTGGGGCTATGGTTTTACCACTAAACCCAATTTGCGCATCATTAGCAATAAAACCAGCATTTACTGCTGTTCTGGTTGCCCCAATTGCCGCATTTAATTTATTAGCTAATTCTCCGATTAATATAAAGTTGTCTTTATTTTGTAAACCTCTACCACCTGCTACTACTATTTTAGCGGTAGTTAATTCTAATTGTTGGTTAGATTTTATAAATTCTAAAAACTTTACTCTATTCTCCAAAACAGTATTTGCAATAAAATTAGCAGGATCTAATTGATCTATAATTGCTATGTTAGTATTTTTAGCATTAACAAACTGATCTATAAAATATCTCATCCTAATAGTTAAACATTTAATATCACAGAATAATTTAACAATCTGAATTGCATTGCCAGAATATATAAATCGTTCAAAAGTATCACTGGAAACAATTTTAGTTACTTCTGATATTTGTTCTACATCTAAACAAGCCGCAACACGAGGCAATATATTTTTACCAAATGCTGTTGCACTACATAAAATATATTTATAATAATTTAAATTTTTAGAAATAATTTTTATAATTACCGGAACAATATTTTCTGCTAATAAATGCTTATAATTTATATGATCTAAATA
Organism: uncultured Francisellaceae bacterium; assembly: GCA_903907935.1. GTDB lineage: Bacteria > Pseudomonadota > Gammaproteobacteria > UBA6186 > Azoamicaceae > UBA6186. The sequence goes on along the minus strand of CAIVQA010000019.1, from coordinate 59,741 downwards.
TAAAACTTTAGTAACAAATTGTGTTGTTGCAACTAAAGTTGCAACAGTATTACAATTAAAACCCATTACTAATACCGTTATTTGCTTGGTTAATTGGCTAGCAGCATTAATTGCAGCTATGGTTGATAGATGTAGGGTATTATGATCATGTTCAGCTATTATTAAAACACTCATTAAATTACCTGATCTTCATGCTTTAATTTATCGATCAATTCAGCAACACTCGACAATTTAACTCCTGTAGGCCTTTTAGGTGCCAAACAAGTTTTTAATATTTGAATGTTATCGAATTTTAAATTTTTTATATTTATAATTAAATCTTGTAATAAAATAGTTTCTATAGATTTCTTTTTAGCTTGCATCAAATTATTTAGAGATATATATCTTGGCTCATGAATTTTTGAATCTACAATAGTAACAACCGTCGGTAAAGTTATCTGAAGCTTTTCTATACCGTTGTCTATTTCTCTCTCCACTACTATTTTAGTTTCTGGATCGCTATCTTGATTAACATTTACTTTAGAAACAAAGCAAGCTTGCGGCCAATTTAATAACCCCGCAAGCATTTGACCAGTTTGGTTACAATCATCATCAATTGCTTGCTTGCCTAGAAAAACTAAATTAATTTGATGTTCTACAACTAAATATTGCAATATTTTGGCAATATTTAATGGTGTTATATATTGTTCAGTTTTAATTAAGATAGCTCGATCAGCATTACTACTCGCTAATGCTTGCAATAATAAATCTTGGCAATTATCCCCAATAGATACCACAATAATTTCTTGTAATACACCCTGTTCTTTTAATTTTCTAGCTTCTTCTAAAGCGATTTCATCGAATGGATTAATAGCCGTTCTTACATTATCGGTAATAACCCCAGAAAAATCCGGCTTTACTTTAATTGGCACATACGGGTTTATAACTTTTTTAATTGCAATTAAACATTTATTATTTATCATTTTTAGTAATCTATATGGCTGCTATATGGAATTATGTATTAAATATTAATGATTATCAGTTCAGTTAGCAATAAACTTTATGAGATATTTTTAATTAATATAAACTTAGTTCTTGACTTAGTCTATATGGTATTATAAAATTTTCATTATGAAAAAACTAAAAAATTATATTTCTGTTCATGAAGCTAAGACTCACCTATCAAAAATTATAAATAAAATTTATTCTGATGGTCCTTTTACCATAACAAAATCTGGGGAACCAGTTGCTAAAATTATCCCAATTAATAAACAAAACCTTCCAAGACAACCAGGTAAAGAAAATATTACTATTAGTGATGATTTTAATGATCCATTACCAAACAATATTTTAAATGATTTTTGGAAATGAAATATTTACTAGATACTCATATTTTTCTGTTGTGGCTTGTTGATGCAAAAAACTTATCAAAAAAAGTTATAAATATAATAAAAAATCCAGAAAATGAATTATATCTATCTGCAATTAGTTCTTGGGAAATATGTGTAAAAATACAACTAAAAAAATTATGGTTGCCAGAAAACCCTATGTATTATATTCCCCAAAAAATCAATGAACATAATATTTTTGAACTAGATATTAATCATAAACATTCTCTACAATTGTCATCATTACCTCTTATACATAAAGATCCTTTCGATAGAATGCTTATAGCACAAACAATAGTAGAACAAATGATATTAATATCATTTGATAAAATATTTGAAAAATATCCTATAAAAACGATATCAAAATAAAAAACACATGGGCAAGATATCAACATTATTTACTACCATAGGACTACTTACCTCAGCTAATATATTTATGACGTTTGCTTGGTATGGACACCTTAGATATACAAATCGCAATCTTATTATAGTTATCTTGGCTAGTTGGGGTATAGCTTTGTTTGAATATTGCTTACAAGTCCCTGCTAATCGTATAGGACATCAATATTTTTCAGTAGTACAATTAAAAACTATCCAAGAAGTTATAACCATGGTGGTTTTTATATTTTTTTCAACATTTTATCTTGGAGAAACACTTAAAATAAATCAATATGTAGGGCTTTTTCTAATAGTATTAGGCACCTATGCCGTATTTTTAAAATAGCTATCAGATACTCTTTTAGTATATTTTGCATATTTATTACACCTTACTAATATACTGATTAAATACAATTATCTAGCAGCATGTAATAATATGGCATTTGTGATTCATACGAATTTGTTTAAAAATTTTTCAGTTTGCTGCGTGGTAAATTTGTATTTACAGATTGAGTATCAGCAATATATTGTTGTTCAGATGCATAAGATGTAGAAGAATCATTATCGCTCCTATCATCTGAAGATTCACTATACCTAATAGAATATAATGCTTCAGATCTTCTTATGCACCTAAAATGTTGAGATTGAATTCGGTTGGCAGATTTAAATAATCGATAAAATAATAAACATAAACTACCTAAACACCCAGATTCTATTTCCTCTTCATTTATATTGTGCATTGATAGTAAAATCCCTTTGTTTAATTTGTTAGATTTAGAATAGCATAAACTTTTTAAAATATAAGTATTGACTAATAATAAACTAGTATATAACATTTACTTCTATTTAAGCTTAAATGGAAAAAATACTTCTGCCAGGGAATAACAATACGGCAAAAGCTGTAAATGTTATTACTTAGGGGCTAATATGCCATTTAATCCGTGGTGGGATACTAAAGAAACTTTAAGTTTGTTAAACCCAAATCTCTATACTTGGTTGTTTCCATATACAACTGGTACTGATAAAATCATCCAATACATGGAATGTGTTTATTACAGATTAAATCTAATTTTCACCAAATATAAAGAACTATTTGAATTATATCATATGGATTCTAGCGATAAAAATACCCATAAAGAACTTGATGCTTTAAAAAAAGAAGCCAGAGAAGCACTACAAGTTACTTATGGATTTATTTATACATATACAGATTATGATACTAATGTATTAATTGAGATTTTTCAAAAACACCATGATAGTAAACAAACCGAGTGGCATAAAAAAACATTATCTTCAACTAATAATCATTTAAGTGATTTTAAAAAAAAGCCGTTAAATGATTTAAGCAACGATTTTAACGCAATAAGTCTAGTTATTATCAGCGAATGTAAAAAACTTATGTGTTCATTTATGCCATTTACCATTAGCAAGTACAAAAAAAATATATCAACATTGGTAGACTGCCTTACTGATGTCTTTCAAGCAAAACTAGAAAATGTTTTTACTAAAAATAATTATTCTTTCCACACCCGTATGTTTCAAGATGATAGTTCTTCTGAGTCTAATTTTTCTGATGATATTAATGATTATCATAGTGAAAAAGTACAAGCATGCTTATTCATGGCTACTAAAGACAAGCTAAAAACATCTAATCTTAAAACTATTCACTTTTGTGAAAAAAATCCAAACCTTCCACGTTTTAAGAAACTTAATCTGAGAGCTTAAATTATTTATCTCATAAGGTAACTTTATTTTGTGCAACAAGGTGCATCATAGCCGTAGATCCTCTATACGAATAATTTTATTTCGTTGTTTAAATCCAGAAATAATTTTTATTTGATTTTTTTTTAAACCCCAAGCTTTGGCCAACAATTTTATAATAGCTTCGTTAGCCTTACCATCTTCTGGCAATGCAGTAGTATAAATTTTTAAAATTTTTTGATTATTTTGATCTAAAAAAATATCTCCAATACAATCTTGTTTTGCTTTTGGACTAACCCTAACAGTAAAAGTAAGCCCATCATTATTTACTGTAAATAAACTAGGATCCATAATTTATTGCCTTATTGCACCACACCTTTTACAATACTCCCATGAATTTAAATTTCTTAGAATTTGAACAACCAATTGCTGAGTTAGAAGAGAAGATTAAAGAACTCAGATTAGTTGGTAACGACTCAGAAATCAACATTAGCGAAGAAATTGATCGATTAGAACAAAAAAGTCGTGATTTAACCGCGCATATATTTAAAAATTTATCTAGCTGGCAAATAGTGCAGTTAGCGAGACACCCTAAACGTCCTTATACTCTCGATTATATTAACCTTATGATTAAAGATTTTGATGAAATACATGGGGATCGTAATTTTGCTGACGATAAATCAATAATAGGTGGCATTGGCTTATTAGACAAAATTCCCATTGTAATTATTGGCCAACAAAAGGGCCGAGATACTAAAGAAAAGGTAGCTCGAAATTTTGGTATGCCACATCCAGAGGGCTACCGCAAAGCACTACGATTAATGCAATTAGCTGAAAAATTTAATTTACCAGTTGTTACTTTAATTGATACGCCTGGTGCCTATCCTGGTATCGAAGCAGAAAATCGCGGACAAAGCCAAGCTATTGCTTACAATTTAAAAGAAATGTCTTCTCTTAAAGTACCAATTATTTGCGTAATAATTGGAGAGGGATGTTCTGGCGGAGCATTAGGCATGGGAGTTGGCGATCGGATCTTAATGTTGCAGTATTCTTATTATGCAACTATTTCTCCTGAAGGGTGTGCAGCAATTTTATGGAAAAATGCAGATAAAGCTCCAGAAGCAGCCCATGTTATGGGTATTACAGCTAATCGTTTATTAGAAATAGGATTAATAGATCAAATTATACCTGAACCATTAGGTGGTGCACATCGCTCTATACCAACTATGGTAAATATATTAAAGGAACACTTAATAACACATTTATTACAACTAGAAAAATGGTCCATCGATTCCTTAATAGAAAATAGATATTCTCGTCTTATGAAGTTTGGCCGTCAATCATAGTGAAGTTTAACCAATTAACAAAAGAACATTTTTATAATACCTGTTTAGATTTAGGCATAAATTATAATATTAACAAAAATATTTGGTTAGGATTTAGTGGTGGATTAGACTCAAGAGTACTATTAGAATTAAGCTATTTAACCTTTGCTAATAATCCTAATTATAAATTACATGTAGTACATATTAACCATAGCATTAATAAAAATGCTGATCTTTGGCAAAAACATTGCCAAAAAATTTGTAATAATTTAAAAGTAAAATTTCAGACAATAAAAATAACGGCGGATCCTAACCATATTAAAGAATTTGGCCTAGAGGCAGCATTAAGAATATGTAGAAAAGAAGTCTGGAAAAAATTATTAAAACCAAACGATCTTCTATTATTAGCGCATCACTTAAATGATCAAGCAGAAACAGTATTTTTAAGGTTGTTAAGAGGAACTGGGATAACTGGTTTAGGGGCTATGCATCCTAGATCTTTTATTGATAATATCACAGTAATTCGTCCATTATTAAATTTTACTCGTCAAGAATTAGAAAATTTTGCTACACAACATAATTTATCTTATATAAATGATAATAGTAATTATGATCAAAAATTTGCACGCAATTTCTTACGACATGAAATTTTTCCAAAATTAACAACTCATTGGCCAAAGTATATAAATAATATTGGACGTGCAGCATTACACTTCCAACAAGTTGAGCAATTTATAAAAAATCATGCAAATACTGCATTATTAAACTGTTATACAGATCCAATTATTAAAAATATTCTGGCAATAAAAAAACTACTAACTTATGATTTTTTTTTACAAACAGAAATTTTACGGGCATTTATTACTAATCAGGGATTTAACTCTCCAGATCAGGTCAAATTAAATAAAATTTACACAGAAATAATTTCTGCTAAAGTAGATCGACAACCAAAATTAAATTTAAGACAATATGTAATTTATCGTTATCGTGATAGATTATATTTATATTCTGCTAAATCTTTAAAAATAAATGATTTAAAACGAAAAAAATTAAGTTTTAAAATAACTTTAGATGATTTAGAAATTTATTTTGGTGACTCTATTAATAAAGTAGGAACTAGTAAAACAAAAAAAATATTTCAAACCTTAGATATTCCACCTTGGCAGCGCAAGGATTATCCTTTAGTATTCCAACAAGGAAAATTAATTGCCATTATTGGTTTATGGGTTAAATAGGGAGTAACTGGGGAGTGAGTAGTTACAAAAAGGAAAAATTATGATTAATAAGATTGGCAAATATATTTTCGTAACCGGCGGGGTAGTCTCCTCGTTAGGTAAGGGAATTTCTTCAGCATCACTAGCTGCCATTTTAGAATCTAGAGGATTAAAAATAACTTTAATCAAGTTTGATCCGTATCTAAATATTGATCCGGGAACCATGAATCCATTACAACACGGCGAAGTATTTGTAACGGATGATGGAGCAGAAACAGATCTAGATCTGGGTCATTATGAAAGATTTATTAATACTAAAATGACAAAAAAAAATAATATCACTAGCGGGCAAATTTTTGATTCTATAATTAATAAAGAGAGAAAGGGCGAATATTTAGGTGTAACGGTACAAATCATACCTCATGTTACCGACGAAATTAAACAAAAAATTATAGATGGTAGTAAAGGCTTTGATGTAAGCATTATAGAAATTGGCGGTACAGTTGGTGATATTGAATCTCAACCATTTTTAGAAGCTATCCGTCAAATGCGTATTGAGTATGGTTACGACAATACTTTATTCATTCATTTAACATTATTACCATATATTATAACTGCTGGGGAAATTAAAACTAAACCTACTCAACACTCGGTTAAAGAGCTACGATCGATAGGTATTCAACCAGATATTTTATTATGTCGTAGTGCTCAAATGTTGTCTAACAACGATCGTGCTAAAATTGCTTTATTCACTAACGTACCAGAACAAGCGGTAATTTCTTGCCCAGATATGCCAACTATTTTGTCTATTCCTATAGTACTAGCAAACCAAAATTTAGACAAAATAGTTTTAGAAAAATTAAAAATTACTGCACCAATTGCTAATTTGGCTGTTTGGCATAAAGTTCTTAATAATTTAAAAATTGCTGAACAATCAACCAACTCTGTTACTATTGCTATAGTTGGAAAATATATAAATTTTAATGATGCTTATAAATCGTTAAATGAAGCTTTAATTCACGCCAGTATTAATAACTTAACAAAATTAAAAATTATCAATATCTATTCAGAAGAATTAGAAAATCCTAATTCTGAACAATTTAAAATTTTACAAACTGCTAATGGTATTGTAGTGCCTGGTGGTTTTGGAACTAGAGGAATCGAAGGAAAAATTAAAGCATGCGAAATTGCCAGAAAAAACAATATTCCTTTTTTAGGAATTTGTTTAGGATTACAAATTGCAGTAATTGAATATGCTAGAAATGTATTAGGTTGGATAGATGCTAATAGCACGGAATTTAATCAAACCACTACACATCCGGTTGTAGCTCTAGTTACAGAATGGTTAACTGCTAATGGCACAACCGAACAACGTAATCATAATATGAATTTAGGTGGCACTATGCGTTTAGGAAAACAAAAAAGCATATTAAATGCCAATTCTAAAATTAAACAAATTTATCAACAAGAAGAAATTTTTGAAAGACATAGACATCGCTACGAAGTAAACGAACAATATTTAGAACAATTAACTAAAGCAGGATTATTATTTTCTGGATATTCCATAGATCATTTGGTAGAAATATTAGAAATTCCGACCCATCCTTGGTTTATTGGTTGTCAATTTCACCCGGAACTTACTTCTAAACCGGAATTTGGTCACCTATTATTTAATAGTTTTATTAAAGCGGCCATGGAGTGTAAAAAATGAAATTATGTAACTTTGAAGTAGGAATAGATAAACCATTATTTTTAATAGCTGGACCATGTGTAATAGAAAGCGAACAATTAGCTATTGATACTGCTGGATTTTTACAAGAAGTTACTAATAAATTAGGCATCAATTTTATTTATAAATCATCCTTTGAAAAAGCTAATAGAACCTCTAAAAATGGTTTTAAAGGTTTAGGAATAGAACAAGCATTAAATATTCTAAGTAAAGTAAAACAACAAATTAAAGTACCTATTTTAACTGATGTACATACCAACACCCCACTAAAAGAAGTAGCAAAAGTAGTGGATGTGTTACAAACTCCTGCACTTTTATGTAGACAAACAGATTTTATACTAGAAGTAGCAGCAACTAATTTACCAGTTAATATAAAAAAGGGACAATTTTTAGCCCCATGGGATATGAAAAACGTAGTAGAAAAAGCTAAATCTACTGGTAACAACAACATTATGGTGTGCGAACGAGGAGTTAGTTTTGGTTATAATTATTTAGTATCCGATATGCGCTCTTTAGTAATTATGCGAGAAACTAATTGTCCAGTAATTTTCGATGCCGGGCATTCGGTACAACTACCTAGTGGCTTAGGAGATAAATCTGCTGGCCAAAGTGAATTTATACCTACTTTAGCAAGAGCAGCGGTCGCAGTTGGTATTGCTGGAATTTTTATAGAAACCCATCCAAATCCAGATCTAGCGTTATGTGATGGCCCGAATTCTTTGTCACTTAACAAAATGTATAGTTTATTACAATCGTTAAAAGAAATAGATTTGTTAGTAAAAGAAAAGAATTATATATTGGAATAATGTGTAATATGTTCCTTAGTTGGAGTACATTGCAGCATAAGGATATCCCGTGGCTAAATCAGAAAAATTATTTAACTCATTAAAAGAAGCAATTAAAAGCAACAACTCAGATCGAATTCCAATAATAATAAAAGAAATAGAATTATTGTTAATCGATTATTTTACAAAAAACGATTCCTATAATTTCGCCTGTATTATTAACAATTATATTGTATGCGCCAAATTAATTCACGAAGAAAAATGTTATGGCGGGTTAGCCATGCTATTAAATTTAAGTGCTAATGCCACTTTAAATTTAATTAAAATTTTAGAAAATGGGCAACATACATTATTACCAGCTATCATTTTTAATCAATGTGATTTAAATAAACAATGCCAAATTTATAGCTTAAATATAAGCTGTATTTCTCCATTTAAAAGAGCGGTTTATAAATATTTAAAAGAAGAATTTGATATTGACACTGAACATTTACTGACAACAATAAATCTTGACCAGATGTTAAAAAAATATTTAACATCTGGTTTTGATAACAATAAATTATTTAACGCATTAACAGAATCAAATAAAAACAATTATTTAACAGATGTTTTTCTTTACAGTGTTGAATATATGTTCTTAACTAATAACTTCACTCTATTGGCAGAATATATTGTAAGTATATTTAACAAATTAAATATATCTAATTACTTAGACTTGTTAGATGTAGTTAATGAAGATGATGACTTTATTAGAATACCTTTATTGCTTGCCTCAAAAGAAATAAGATCCTATGCTCAACATAATGGTATTTCCGCTACAGAATTAGAAGATTTTAAATCTAAAGTATATACTAATATAGCAACCCACCATCTGGCTCAACACCACTTAGATGTCAAAAAAACTAAGTTAAATGGTATTGTATTACATTCAAAACCAGAGTGTTTTAATGATTTATTAACAGAACTCAAACGGGAAATAATGACAATCAGTTCAGATCCTACTATATTAGCGACTTTTTGGAAAAATCTACCGAAATTAAAAAAATTAACAGAAGAAATTATAGCTCATTGTATTTTAACTATGTACAAACAAGATGCTAAACAGTTTGCTGCTTTTATTAGTCAATTTGTTGATGTGATTTTTAGTTCAACAACTGTCGATTTAATATTTTTAAATTTATTTTACTTAAGATATAAAGGAAGTAGAAAAATAGCTGAAATAATAAAAAACAACCCAAAAAATCTTAAACAAATACTTTCTTGGTATTTGATAAATTCTAGAATGATGAATTTACCAACTATGGCTAAAAATGGTGCAATTTCTTTTGCTCAATATCAAAAATTTAAAGTGGCAGTATATATACAATTGTTCACCGAAGATAATAATATAACATCTTATGTTGACGCCTATCTTTTGTTACAAGATGCTTATGAGTTAAAAGATAGTAACACATATGCAATGTTAATAAATATGCTAAAAAACAGCATCGTTGAATTGTTTGCGCAAAATAAACAAGTGGAAATTATAAAATTATTAAAAATCAAGGATAGCGAAGAAATTTCTTCTTTATTTAATGCGCTTGAAAACAATAATCAATCAAAAATTGACAATATTATTATAGATCTAACTTTAAGAAAAATGAACTTGTATTTTTACGGTAAAAATAGTTCTAATGGACAGCATTTTGTTAAAAATCATTCACACAATAGCTTATGGAATAAATCTAATGCTGAAAGTGACTATTATGTCGACACAGCAGAATTTCGCATAAAAGTTTATAAAAAAAATGGTTTTAGTAAAGATAACATCATGGAATTAGACCCTTTAAATAATTTATCACTATTTACTGAACATCGTTGGTTTATTACTCATTATACTAGATTCAGTAAAGAAGAACTTGAAAAAAAATTTGATACGGTTTTAGAATTATACCAAGCTAGTCTATTATCAGAATTAAATGATCATCAAAAAACGATTGAAAATAAAGCTATACGCAAAAGATTATTAGATTATATTGAATTAAAAAATAACGCAGAAAAATGTGCCGAACTTGTTAATATTGACTTAAAACTTTTAAATTACGCTTACCAACACAAATTGCAAGCCAAAGTCTACTATTTATTAGGTTTTAATTATAAAGAAATTGCTATGGCAGATTATTTGTTCTCTAAACATAATTCACAATCATTAATTAAATTATTTTTATTACAACATTTGGATTTTTCTGATAATTATTTTTATTGTTTTAGCGTTCTAGAAAGAGAACATAGTAGTCTTTTATTTAAAAGAGAAGTTTTTCAATTTCTAGGATTAAATGAAGATATCCCAGAATTCACAAAACCAAATCTATCCTTATTAGAAAATGAGGCTGATATCTCTAAATTACAACTTTGGTTTAAAAATGAAGCCAAAGTAATGAGTAGTTATATGCTATATTGTTCTGCAAATAATATACATAAATCGGACTGGATAGACTTTATCGAAGAAATTAGTAATTACTTCAATACTCCAAATAATCAACAAAATATATTTTTAACACAAACACATTTGTCATAATGTTGTTATTACATCTTAATAAAAAAAATGAAATTTATAGATTAGCTTTAACAGAGTATACATGCTCTTTGGAAACAAGGATCAGAGACAACTTGTTTCCAGAAGATCTAGCACAAATTAAATTATTATTTAATAAAACAGACATTCTTTTAGACCAAAAAACATCTTTATTCAGTGAGATTAGTTTTATCAACACAACACTAAACACTATTCAAAAAAAACTAATGGTATATGAGTTTGAAGAACTATTTGTTGATACTTTACAAATTTTGGATCCGGTTACCTTTACAGAAGCAGTTATTGAATGCATTAACAATCTAACAAGAATAGCATCTGAAATGAAAAAAGATTGTTTTTTAGATCAACAAGAAGAATATTACCCATTAACCCCTAAAGAGGCACATCTATTATCAAGACATAATATCCGCGAAATGTATAAAGCTTATGACTATATTTTACAATATAAAATGACTAATACTGCCAATCAAAAAATTTATGAATTTTTACGTAAAGCTTACGAAATTACAGCAAAAAGATTTAACAATTTAAATTCCAGTAAACAATTACTAGATAAATTACAAGAGCAAGAACAAAATTTAACCAAAATACATGAAGCAACACTAGAAGGCATCGAAATTTTAGAAGATGCATTTCTTACTAACGATGCAGAAACCTTTGCTAACATAATAAATGATGCTGCAACTTTTTTAAATAAACTTTATATAGATAAAAGAACCAAAGAAATCTTAGTTTGCTTAAGATTCTTGAAATCAAAAGATCTATATACTATTTTTAGATATTTAGAAACAAATCATGATAAAGCGATAAAAAGATGGTTTATTAATTACTACTTGGATCATCATAGTATACCAAAATTTAAATCTTTAAAGACATCCAAACAAAATGAAGAATTTAAAAACAAATGCTATAAACAATTAAATATAGAAGCTGCAGATGCTATAGATCCTAGAATAGAAACTATTTCCGAACAAAATGCAGACGTATTATTTGCTTCTATTCGAATTCTAGCTAACAAAAAGACTGTTAAAATTCAAACATATGAGCTACTTATAGAATATTTAGCTAAACATTATAATGTCGCTGAAAAACCAGAGCTTTTACCAACTAAAAGTGATTCTAAATCCTACCATACTCTGTATAAAATTATGCAAGCAATTTGGCATAGTTATATTGCTGGACATGTTTTTTCCGTACTATTAGATAACATTAAAATAAATGATTTCCGTTTAGAATGGGAAGGAGCATATGGTAACACAATGTTAGGCTATCTAAGAAGAAAATACTTGGAAATTACAATTAAATATACTGATCCAATAATATACGATATAAAAAAAGAATTGATTGAAAATCTTGAATCTGCCATTTTATTTGATCGAGAAAATAGTTCTAAATGGTTAGAAGACAGATTACAAGCTGATCAAATTATTGCTATAGATGTTCATTTATATGATGAAAACCATATGGCAGGGCATGCTGTAAGCGCAATTTTTTGGAAAAATATAGTTTTATTTTCAGATAGAGGAAGATCTCTTTTAGGTGAATTATCTGGAATTGATATACTACAGATTAATAATCTTGATGCTAAAAAAAGAATTATACGCGAATTAATCGCTAGTAAAGAAATTTCTATATCATCAAAAGCTTACAACACGTTAAGAGAACAATTAAATTTACGACCATTACACCAAATTCCCATGTTGCCACAATTTAAAGGAAATTGTAGTTTTTCCTCTTCTGCAGAACCTATACATTTAGGTATAGTTTTTCTATGTTTTTTAAAAATCTTTTTGAAAAAACATAAAAGTTGGCAAGATGCTTGTAGCTTAGCTGAAGAAAATAGCTTAACTTTACATAAGTATATTATGCAAAAAGTGTATTATATGACTTTTACAAATTTAGTTGATTTTTTTAATGAATCAAAAGGAGAGTTAGACTTTCCCAAAGAATTATTAGCTCATATTCATATTTTAAATACTTATAGAATACAAAACCACCAAATATCAACAGTTACCTTAACTCTTATTCCAGAAAAAGCTAAAATTAAGGCATACGAAGATTATAAAAAATATTTTATCGATAACATTAATGATAGCTTACCAGGACCACATAATGCCCAACTAATACCGCAAAAATTAAAAGAATATGGCTTACATTTCATCTATGGTTTTTTAAATGATAATCTAGAACAAGAAGATCTCCGGAAACTTGCGATATGTATTAAAAATTCTTTAATATTTGGTGATAGAAAAATTAGCCCAATGATGCTAATGGGTGAATTTGATTTAATATTACCTTTTAACCAAGCTAATATTGAAGAAATTGAGGAACCTGAAAATAACACACCACATAAAATGAGAAACAAAATAGTATAGTAAGGAATAAAATCAATGATTGCTGAAAACATATTATTTTCTCTAAGTCACTCTAACCAAGTAGCAACAATCACTTTTAATCGCCCCAAAATGTATAACGCATTTAATTTAGAAATGATTTTGCAGCTTGATCAATATATTAAACAAGTAGCTAATAATCCAAATATAAAATTATTAGTTATCAGCGCTAATGGTAAACATTTTTCAGCTGGCGCTGATCTAAATTGGATGCAAGAATCTATCGATTATACAGAAGAACAAAATATAGAAGATGCTGGGCAACTAGCTACCATGTTGTTTAATCTCTATAGCCTAAGTAAACCGGTAGTTTGTACTATACAAGGCAATGTTTATGGTGGAGCAATCGGTATAGTCGCTTCTTCCGACTTAGTAATTGCAGCCAACAACTGTAAATTTTGTTTTTCCGAAGTAACTCTAGGTTTAGCTCCAGCCATTGTTAGCCAATTTGTATTACAAGCTATGGAACCAAATTTTGCTAAATACCACATGCTAACTGCCAAATCGTTTAATGCAGAACAAGCTCTGCATGCTGGATTAGTAAACGAAATTGTTTTATTAAACCATTTACCACAAACTACATTAGATAACATTGAATATTTATTATCTTTAAGTTTTGATGGATTAATGGCTACCAAAAAATTATTACGTTTATCTTTATCGCAAGTTTCTTTGGAAAAATTAGAAGTTTGCATAAAAACAATTGCAAAATTAAGAACCGGACCAGAAGCACAAATTCTTATTAAGAAGTTTTTACAGAAAAATCTATAGTTTGTATATTGATCGCCCATGAGTTCTCGGTACTCTAAAAAACAAGGAGTGTTGTTTGAGCCTCCTTGGCATCTGTTGCTCTTTGCTTTGCGAAAGGCGAGTTTCACGACTTGTTTTTTAGAGTCCCGAGAACTCATGGGCGATCAGTATAGTTTAATGCAAATTTTCTTGTAAAAATTGCAAACTCTCTTGCACTATCATATTAAATTGCCATGGTGGATTAATAATTACAATACCACTACCGTACAGGCCTTCCATATTATGGTTTACTGGGATCCATTCATGTTTCCAAATATTATTATTGAAAGCATTTTGTAATCCAGCTAATAACTCAATATGCCTATCTTCCTGTAATAAAGGATACCAAATCACATAAATACCTTGAGAAAATTTCAAACTTGCTATTTTAACTACAGAACAAATAGTATTATATTCTTCTTTTACTTCATAATTAGGATCAATAAAAATTAATCCTCGTTTTTCCTTAAATGGAATTAAAGCATTAATAGCTTCCATGGCATCTCTTTTATGAATATGTATTTGCCTTTGTTGACCGAAATGTTTTTTTAATTGAGTATAGGCTTGAGGATGATTTTCGATAAAAATTGCTTGATCTTGTTCGCGTAAATTAGCATTAATAATAGCTGGGGACCCAGGATATATAAATGTTTGATCATCTATTTGATATTTTTTAGCAATTTTTAGTAATTCTTGAATTAAACATGGAACATTTAATATTTGCTGGATTTTACCAAAACCATGTAAATATTCTTGATTTTTTTGGCTTTCCTTACTATGTAAATCATAAATACCTTCTCCGGCAAAAGCATCTAATATACAAAAAGAAGTCTCTTTTTGCTGTAAGAATTGTAAAATAGCGAGTAAAATTATATGCTTATGTAGATCTGCAAAATTCCCTGCATGATATCGATGTTGGTAGCTATACATTATTAACAACAAAACCGAGCTTTAACAAAGAAGTTCTGTTATTTAACATATACATCGAAAACAGTAATGCTAATAATGAACAAGTACCGCTTAATATAAATACAACTGGGAAAAAATTATTTTTAGCTAAATAACCACATAAAAAAGAAGATAACATAGTTGCAAAACCACTAATAATATAAAAGATCCCTATAGCTGTTCCATAATTAGCTTTATCTATACTTTTAAAAATTAAAGAAGCAAAAACAATTTGTGAACCAGTCCTTTGTATCCCCCATCCAACTAGACCTAAAACTGCAAGAGTCCAACTTAAATAATTAAGTTGATAAAAAATAACACTAAAAATACCCAATGCTCCAATACTAACACAAACCATTTCTTTAAGGCGCCCACGATCAATTTGATTACCTATAAGTGGTGAACTAATTAGCATGATAAAGTTAAATATAGAAATAGTGGATAA
This sequence comes from uncultured Francisellaceae bacterium, assembly GCA_903907935.1. Classification (GTDB taxonomy): domain Bacteria; phylum Pseudomonadota; class Gammaproteobacteria; order UBA6186; family Azoamicaceae; genus UBA6186. Next base: position 44,092 of record CAIVQA010000019.1, on the reverse strand, counting down.
ATAAAACCATTCCGGAAAATTTTTTTGTTTTAAGTACATCATTAAAAGACCGTCATTAAATCTACCACAAAAAAATAAAAAGGTTAATAATAATGTAGGTTTTATTTTATTAAAAATCCCTTTTAGCTCATCAAACGAAAACTCTGATTTTATAGATATATTAACTTTTAGAAAAAAAGAAGAAATAAACGCTAAAAAAATGAGACTACAACAAAATGTAATAAAAGCATATAAATTATTTTTTAAATCTCCAAAAAACAAGGTAGAAATACTAACTACTAATGGGCCTAAAATACAACCTGCTGATTTTGAAAAACCAAGAAAACCTAACGCTAATCCTTTATTTTTTGCTTTTTCTCCTACATATGCATCTCTTGGGGAAGCGAAAGCACCATTAGCCACCCTCTCTAATGTTTTAGAACCAGTTATTGTCCATACATTTGGTATCAACAATAACAATTTTGCTATAAAGGCTACCCCTATTGATAAAATAAAAATTATGCGTTTATTTTTTATTTTATCAAACAAAACTCCATTAGTTAAACGAAGTACATTAGAAAGAAATTCTGTACTACCCTCTATTAACCCAAGAAAAACCAATGATAGTCCTAATGAATCTACTACTAAAAAAGGGATAATAGTCATACCTACAGTAGTAGAAATAGCCAATAGAAAGTTGATAATAAATACTAAGCGCACTTTAAAAACCTATTCCTTTAGGTAATTACGGGATAACATTATACTGCATTCTGTGCACATTTTCCAGTTATCTTTAATAAAAAAATAGTTGAAATTAATTTATTATGATAACATTTTAAAACATTTAATAATTTAGAGGAGTTACACTATGAAAATCCTATCGTCCGCATTAAAAAAGCCTATATTGTATGGATTTTTAGCTGGAACAGCCACCTTAGCTGCGTATAATTTAGCAAATCGTTTAAATCAACCTAACTTATCATGCCCTAAATCTTTATGGCTTGTATTAAGTGATTATGGATTCAAAGATGCACAACAAAAACAAGCTATTGAATTTTTATTACAAAAATCAGGTATTACTGATATTTCAAAATTGTTGAAGCATGAAGAAAAAAGTTCTGAAGATGTACTTAAAAATATCATTGAATTTGTAGAATTAACTCAAAAACATTTCACCATTCGTACTGGAACCCAAGAACGCTGGGACGTTAAAGAATCCGATTGGATGAAATTAGAATCTGATCAACCACAAATTTTAGAAGCACTAAAAAAATTGGGAATTACTAATGAAGTTCTTCCTGCATTTCATAATCGAGATGTAATATGTGTTTTGGGTGCTAGAAAAAGTGCCATGAAGATACGCCTAATTTTTGCTGAAAATCTATATGCAGAAAATAAATTATCATCAAAAGAATTAGCATTGTTAGCTGGCGAACGCTACATTACTTTTGATAAAAATGGAGTATCCATTGATGGTACTAAAGAAGAATTATCAACTCTTGCTAAAAAGCTTGATAAACCAATCACCACTTTAACAGAAACGGACTTAATACAATCGTTATATGAACAATATGCTATAAAGTTAAAAAAATTACCAGTAACAATTATTGATACTCCTAAAGGTGATCTACCAAGACCAACTACAGAGACTACTGTTCTTGAATTAATAAATTGGCTAAAAACTCATCCGGAATTCACACTTATAACATTTGTATCAAATCAACCACATGTTGAATATCAAAAAGCTGTCATAGCTAAAACTTTCAGACAAAATGGTATAATGAATATAAAATTGGAATTTATAGGACCTGAATTCTCTCCTGACATCGATCCTGCTGTAAATATAAAAAATTTGATAGGCGCTGTTGGTTCACAAATTTACGCTACAACACCAACTATTGTGGAAAAATATAAATTATTAGATAGCATACATGATGAACAATTAAAAAAACGGTTTGAAAAATTATATAAAACACAACAATTAACCTATAAAACCTCGAGGCCATCTCCTGCTTAATTATTAAATATTTGTATTTTCTTTAATAATCTTTTAAAATTTGAATAACCAATGAGCAAAATAAAAGCTATTAAAGCCAGAGAAATTTTAGATTCTAGAGGCAATCCAACTATAGAAGCAGAAGTGTTTCTAGAAAATTGTTCTGGCATTGCCAAAGTACCATCTGGTGCTTCAACCGGGAAAAAAGAAGCATTAGAATTACGAGACAATAATCCTAAACGCTATATGGGCAAAGGGGTACTTAATGCAATTAATAATATTATCACTAAAATACAGCCAGCTTTATTAAACAAACCAGCCGATAATCAACATTATATAGACCACTTATTAATAGAATTAGATGGTACTGAAAATAAATCTAATTTAGGGGCTAATGCTATTTTAGCTGTATCCTTAGCTGTAGCTAGAGCTAGTGCTAATTATCATAAATTAGAATTATACCAATACTTACGAAATATTTTTCAGTCCAACGATGAATCTAAAGATCAAAACAAATTTTTTATTCCTACACCTTTAATAAATATCATTAATGGTGGGATACATGCAGATAATAGCTTATCAATCCAAGAATTTATGATAGCACCCATCGGAGCACCAAATTTTAAGGAAGCCTTAAGATTTTCCGTAGAAATTTTCTATTCTTTAAAAACAATCTTAAAAAAACATAAATTAACTACTACTGTTGGTGACGAAGGTGGTTTTGCGCCAAATTTAAACTCTCCAGAACAGGCTATGGACTATATTTTATTAGCAATCAGAGAAACCGGCTTAATTATTAATAAAGACGTAGCCTTGGCTCTAGATTTGGCAGCTAATGAATTTTTTAAAAACAATTGTTACATTTTACAAGATCAGCAATTATCTACTAAAGAATTAATCAAAAAGTTAGTCACTTGGGTTAATGATTACCCAATTATTTCTATAGAAGATGGTTTAAGCGAAGATGATATCGAAGGATGGCAACTATTAACCAAACAGTTGGGCCACAAAATACAATTAATCGGGGATGATCTCTTTGTAACTAATCATAAAATTTTTGAACAAATTTTAAAAATTGGGCAAACACAAGATCAACCGATTGCTAACGCTATTTTAATTAAGACTAATCAAATTGGAACTTTATCAGAAACATTTGATACTATATATTTAGCTAAAAAAAATAATTACAATTATATAATTTCCCATCGTTCTGGGGAAACTGAAGATGTTTTTATTGCAGATTTAGCAGTAGCAACCGGAGCCAAACAAATTAAAGCTGGTTCAGTATGCCGTACTGATCGAATTGCTAAATATAATCGTTTATTAAAAATAGAAGAAGATTTATACTAATTGCATGACCAAAATAACTATAATAGCCTTAATAATTATCTCCCTTAATTTGCAATTTAAGTTATGGTGTAGACCAGATGGGATACATGCTATAATAAAACTTAATAACGAAATTGAACAAAAACAAATAGAATTAAATAATTTACAAATTAGAAATAATACTTTACTTAGTAGTATAGAACGCTTAAAAAAGGATCCCAAGTCCATCGAAGAACATGCTAGAGTGGTTTTTGGGATGATCAAAAAAAATGAAACCTATTATAGAGTTATAGAGATTGCTAATGAAAATTTTATTAAGTAATGATGATGGAGTATATGCACCTGGCCTACGTGCTCTTTATGAAGCCTTAAAACCAATTGCATCAGTTAAAGTTATTGCCCCAGATCGAGATCGTAGCGCAGCTAGTAAATCATTAACCTTAAGTAGACCTCTTTACCCTACGGAATTAGATAACGAATTTATGTTACTTAATGGTACCCCAACTGATTGCGTGCATTATGCTCTTACTTGTCAAGATTTTTCAAAAAATTTTTCTGATCCCGACATGGTAGTTGCTGGTATTAATAATGGTGCTAATTTGGGTGACGATGTTCTATATTCTGGAACAGTAGCTGCTGCCACTGAAGGACGCTTTTTGGGATTCCCTTCTGTAGCTATATCATTAGCTGGTGACGGAGGATGTAAATACTATGCTACAGCAGCTACAGTTGCTAGAAATATCATACAACAAATAATTAAAAAACCACTCACCAAAGATACCATTTTAAATGTTAATGTTCCTGATGTACCATATGATCAAATTAAAGGATACCAAGTTACTCGTTTAGGTAGCCGACATCAAGCAGAAAATATGATTAAAACCACAGATCCTCGTGGTAAAACTGGGTATTGGATAGGGTTAGCAGGTATAGCACAAGATGCTGGGGTAGGCACAGATTTTCATGCTATTCAAAATAATTATGTATCTATAACTCCATTAAAAATGGATGTTACTCATTATGGCCATATGGAAGCAGTACGTAATTGGGCAGAGAATTTAGAATATTAATTGGAAGGAACGTACACGTTCCAAAGGGATCACAAGCATGTTAACCGCTTTATATGATATGACATTACGTTGGGCAATACACCCAAAAGCACCTTTTTTTCTAGCATTATTAAGTTTTACTGAATCATCATTTTTACCGGTACCACCAGATGTAATGTTGGCACCAATGTCCATGGCTAAACCAAAATCGGCTTGGCACTATGCTACTATTGCTACTTTATTTTCTGTTCTCGGTGGAATATTTGGTTACTTTTTAGGTTATTTTTTGTTTGAATCAGTAATGCAACCATTTATTGTTAAATTTGGTTATTTAGGTGCTTATCAAACTGTACTAGAATGGTTTGATAAATGGGGGTTTTTATCGGTATTACTAGCTGGTGCTACTCCTATCCCATATAAAATGTTTACTATTGGTGCTGGTGTATTAAGGTTTAGTTTGCCTGGATTTATTTTGGCTTCTATCTTAGGAAGAGGATTAAGATTTTTTTTAGTATCTAGTTTAATGAGATTTAAAGGTAACAAAATAGATCAGTTTTGCCGTGCATTTTTAGCCAAATATAGTAAAATTTTTTTAATAATAATAGCTTTATTAGTATTAGGTTATACCATATTCTATAAATTGTGAAAAAAATTACTGTTTTTTTTTGTTATATATTAACTATTTTTAGCCTATGCTCTTGCAGCTATTATAAAAATTTTAGATCTCTTAAACACCATAATTATCATATAGTAAAACCTGGAGAAACTTTATATTCAATTGCTAAAAAACATAACATAAAATTAGAACAATTAATAAAGGTTAATAATATTAGGGCCCCACACACCCTTAGTAGGGGTCAAAGATTAAAATTATCTACATTACATCAACACCAAAGTACTTTATCAAAATCAAGAGTACTTACAACAAAAAAACCACAAACTATTAAAACAGAACATAATTATAATAAAAATGAGAACTATAATACTCAAGAATCAGTCAAATATCATAATAACAAAAATTGGGCTTGGCCAACAAATGGTCCTATTATTAAACAATTTATAGCTAATGGCCCAAATAAAGTAAATGGTATAGATATTATTGGCAAAAAAGGTGATCCAATAATATCAACTGCTAACGGTAAAGTTGTATATAGTGGTAATAATTTGCGTGGTTATGGTAATTTAATAATTATTAAACATGATAAAGATTTTTTAAGTGCTTACGCACACAATGAAAAAATTTTAGTAAAAGAACAACAGACAGTAACAAAAGGACAACAAATAGCAACTATGGGAGATAGCGAAGCAACTAGAGTGGTACTACATTTTGAAATTAGATACAAAGGTAAACCAATTGATCCTTTACAAGTATTAGCGAAAAAATAATATGAAAATAACTTATAAACATACCAACCCTATCACTAATACTGAAGATCTAAACACTATGGATCTAATACCTGCTATTGATGAAATAATTTCTACAAATAACACAATCGAACTCTCAGAAACATCCACCTCTAAACACTATAAAGATGATCTAGATCTCAAAAAAACTTATTTTAATAAAATTAATTCAGAAGTATTATTAACCAAAGAACAAGAAAAAAATTTAGCATTAAAAATTCAACAAGGAGATCCAACAGCCAGAAATAAAATGGTTAAAGCTAATCTACGGCTAGTAGTAAAAATTGCAAAACACTATAAAAACAGGGGATTATTATTAGAAGACTTAATAGAAGAAGGAAATATCGGATTAATTAAAGCAGTAGAAAAATTTAACCCTGCCTTAGGATTTAGATTTTCAACCTATGCAGTTTGGTGGATCAAACAAGCGATAGAATTTGCCATCATGAACCAATCTAGATTAGTACGTTTACCGGTACATATGTTAAGAAAGATCAGTAAATGTATACGTACTACAGAACTGTTAGAAAAAAATCTAGGAACCCTACCTAGTGTACAGGAAATTTCTAAAGCAACTAGGATGTCTAACAAACAAGTACGAGAATTATTTATGTTATCAGAGACCACTATATATATGGATGCCATCTCTAATCATTATAACGAATTTCAATTAGTAGAAAATCTATTAGATCCTATTATCTCGAATGACCCAGAAAAAATCTTACAACAAGAAGATCTCTCTCAATTTTTAACAAAATGGCTAGAAAAACTTCCATTTAATTATAAAGAAGTTATAATTAGACGTTATGGTTTGTTTGGATCAGAAGAAGATACTTTAGAAACAATAGGTGAGGCGATGGGTTTAACTAAAGAAAGAATAAGACAAATTCAACTTAATGCATTAGAAATGTTAAAGCAATATTTAAAAGATCTAGATTTAGATAGTTCATTTTTGAGTATACACTAAAAATGTCTAAAGTATCTTTAAAGTCCCATATATCTTTAATTCATGATTGGTTAACAACAATTGCTACCAATGTTGGGTTATTACCAGGATTTTCTATCCAACCTATAACTGGCGACGCTAGTATACGAAAATATTATTTATTACAAAATTCTTCTAAAAATAATATAAACCAGCAACAATTTATTATAATGCAAACCCCAAATGATGACAGCATGAAAAATTTTATAAACATTGCTGATTATTTATCTAAATTACCATTATCAATTAGTATCCCCAAAATATTTGCTATAAATAATGCCAACAGCATGTCTTATTTGCTATTAAGTTATTTAGGAGATCAATTATTATTTAAACTGTTAAATATAACTACCGCTGAATCTATTTATAAAACAGCTTGGGAAACTCTAGCAAACATTCAAATGACTGCTAAAAATATTGATTTACCATTAATGAATCATGCATATATTAAAAAAACTTTATTATTGTTTAAAACCTGGTATCTAGAAACTCATTTAAAATTATATAACATTGCTAATATAGATCAGTTATTAAGTAACTTGGAAGATTATTTTGTAGAAATTTTTAGTTCTCAACCACAGGTATTTGTACATGTAGATTATCACTCTAGAAATTTAATTTTAGAACAAAATACCACTAATATATTAGGTATTTTAGATTTTCAAGATGCTATGCATGGACCAATAACTTATGATATAGGATCCTTATTACAAGATGCTTATTTAGTCTGGCCAGAGGATTTAACTGAAAAAATTTTATTCGATTATTTTAATCATTTAAAAGAACAAAATTTATATAAAAATTCTTTTAAAGAATTTTCTAGATCTTTCTATTTAACAGTATTACAACGACATATTAAAAACTTAGGAATATTTGCTAGATTAAAATATTTTTATAAAAAGCCTGATTACTTACAACATATTCCTAATTTATTAAATTATATTAATAATACTTGTAATAAATTTGCCGATCCAGAACTAAAGATGCTACAAAATTTGATTATTAGGTGAACAAATGCAAGCAATGATTTTAGCAGCCGGAAAAGGTACTAGAATGCTACCATTAACGGCTAAAACCCCTAAACCATTAGTATTATTTAAAAATAAACCATTAATTGAGCATTTAATTATTAATTTAAAAAAAGCTGGTATCAATAATCTAGTAATTAATTTGCATCATTTGGGAGAACAAATTAAAAATACTTTAGGTACTGGGAAACAATTTGGAGTACAGATCCAATATTCAGAAGAACCTACCTTATTAGATACTGGTGGAGGTGTTCTTAAAGCAATAAATAATAATTTATTAACTAATGATCCATTTATAGTAGTTAGCGGTGATATTATTACTGATTTTGATTTTAGTTCTTTAACAAAAAAACTAACTAAACTTGCTCATTTAGTATTAGCCCCAAACCCTCCATACCATAAACATGGAGATTTCAGTTTAAAAGATCATTACTTACAATTACCACATTATGACCATAACTTAAATTTTAACTATGCTGGTATCGGAATTTATGATCCAAAATTTTTTTCGGATCTACCAAGAACAGCTTTCCCGCTAGTTTATTTATTCAATAAAGCTATAAAACACCAACAAATAACTGCAGAAGTTTATAATGGATGGTGGCATAATATTGGAACTTTAGAAGAATTAGATAAACTAAACCAAAATGAGTAAATTAAAAGCCTTACCTATTAAACATATTCATTTTAAATCAATAAACAGTACTCAAGATTATGTTAGAAATTTATCTATTCCTGTTGAAAAATACATATTAGTAAGCGCCGAACAACAAACAAATGGCATAGCACAAAAACAACGAAAGTGGCTTTCCCCTTGTGGTAATTTATATGCCACGATCGGCATGCAATTAAATAAAAAATATTTATCTTTACTATCTACGCTACCTTTAATTACAGCGCTTTCTATTACCGAGGTAATTATTAAATATAATTTAACGGTAGAATTAAAGTGGATCAACGACGTTTTAGTTAATAGAAAAAAAATTGCTGGAGTATTGTGTGAATCATCTATTGGTGGCAACAAAAATTTTATAAAAATATTAATTGGTTTTGGAGTAAACATTAATTCTTCTATAGAGGAATTTTCTATTCTTAATCAACCAGCTACTTCATTATTTATAGAGTGTAAAAAAACATTTAACGTACAAAGTATACTATATTCTATAGTAACACAATTACACGGTAATATTACTAAACTTTGCGAACAAGGATTTTCGATTTTTCTTGAAAAAATAAATCTTTTAATGGCATTTAAAAACGAATTAATACAATTAAATTTAAACGAAGATCATAACTCTATTATTACTGGAATTGTACTAGGGCTAGATCAAGATGGGAAATTACAACTTAAAACTAAAAATGGCATAGAAACGTTTGATCATGGAAGAATTATACTAAAATAGAAGAGAATGTAAAAACTGGCATGCAGCCAGGGGCCATTGTTAAAAAACTTAAACAATACTAAAATTACTATTTTCAACTAGCTTAAAGTTAGAGAGATATGTAACATGCAGATCCCTGTAGTTATAATAAAAATAAAGAATTGGTTAAAACGCAAAATAACTTTGCGAAATATTAATAGATATACCCTACCCCTAACTACAGCTATAACAAATTTTAATTTAGTAGATTCTGTTAATCCGGCTATTAGCACACCGATAATTATTCTTAATAGTATTGGGATCCTTAGTGGTAGCTGGATGCATAATTATGTGGAAAATTTTAAAAAAGATAAATGTCTTTGTTATAATAAAACATTTTGGTCACTTTTTATGCTTGATATACTTATTACTTCATTTGTAGTACAAACATATATAGATGCAACTACTTCTATCGAGAGTACACCAAACAAATCTCCACAGTATGTATATAATAATATTAAAGCTATTTCTGCAGCTGCAAGCATTATTGTACCATGGTTAATTAACAATGCATCTAATAAATTCTTTACTTTATCAGAAGATTTGTTAGATGATGATCAAATAGAAATATTAAATATTATGTTCAAAATTAATAATACTTTAAGTCAAGATGAACAAGAACAACTAAAAGAAGAATTAGCAAATTTTTCAGACTCTTCCAAGAAATATTTATTTGAATGCATTAAACATGCAATAGTTGAAGCAGAGAGAACCAGTAACAACACACCCAATATTCCCGAACCGCTTCATTCTATCAATAATGCAATTACCAAGACGAACATGCCTAATATTGTTCCTAGGCAAGATATCCTTATTTTTTCTGGTTGTTCTTCTAACAAAAATGATTTTATAGAACCTGTAATTGAAGAAACTATAATCCCTTCTTCACATGCCCGCATGCTACCAACATAAGTTGGGGTTCTACAGTTGTAATAATCTAACTGATCTTCATTATAAAAATGATCTTTTATACATTTTTTTATATAATATAAAATTGTAACTGCTCACTTATCTTTTGTTTAAGCCCCCTATGTCAGGATAGTTGTCGCCTCTAGCTAAAAATAAATAAGAGCAACCCATTGACCAAGAAAAGTTAAAAAATCAACCGATAATTGTGAAAATGAGCGTACCTAATGCTTTCTTCATGGGAAAACAATAGTGGGGTGTTTTTGAGATTCGTTTAACTTTACGGCACAATGCCCAAAATGAGCTTTACAAGGTTTAGAATTAGGGTATTTAGTAACTAAATCTTCGTATATATGATAAGCATCCTCAATACGCCCATCTTTTTCAAGATCTTCACCCTGTCTCAATTGGTTGTTTATATATAATGTATTTTCCTGATCATAGTACCCCAAAAATCCTCGATTAGGAAATGATTTAGCTCTTTGCTGGTGCATTTTATATGCACCAAGAATACCGCAACCAACAACAATTATATTGAGTTTTTTCAACATGACAAAAATCCAAAATTAAATATATTTATTCAAAACAGAAATACTATGCTTTTCATTAGTACAATCACTAGTTTAACCATGCTGTAAACCTAAAATTAAAATAAAATTATAAAGCTTGTGATGCTATAAGTGTTTTTTAGTTTTAGCTTCTCGTTTTACTCTCTCTTTCATAATTTCTAGTATTTTATCATTAAACCAATCAATATTAGGAGGTTCTTTAGGAATAGGGTAAGCTGTTGCAGCATCCACAGAGCCAACTCTCTTTCTAAATTCGGCATCTTGTTTGATACGCTCTTCCATCATAGTAAGCATTCTTTTGTTAAAATCATCTAAATCAATAATTTCATCTTTATTAGTCATATTATTTCGTTTCATGTTCCCCCCCCTTATAAAAATGAGTAAAAAGTTTTAATTATTTAATTTAAAAACAGCTAATATAATAATATATTAAGAACCATTAAGAAGAACAATTTTATGTTCAGATCCAACAAAACATCTCAAAAAACGCTTCTTTTAGCGTTTAATAACCAAAAGCGTTATACTTCTTTTAGCTTTAAAATCTTATGGGAACACACACAAAGACCAGATTTGAACCGTAGCCTTGTTCAAAGGATTATAAAAAATTCAGATAGAGTTGTCGCAATACGCTTATCCCCTAAAGGAAACTTAAGAACTACTCCACTACATGTGGCAGTCATAGCAGGAGATAGCAAGGCTGTTAAACTATTGATAGCTGAAGGTAACGAGGATCCTACCCAAAAAGACAAATGTGGAATTTCACCTCTAGATTTAGCATTAGCAATTAACGAGGATGATGTTATTAATGCAATCGATCCTAATAGACAATTCCAATCGAAATACTCTATGCTTTCTTCAGAAAAATGCATAATTTATGATTTAAACTTAGATTCTGGTTTGGAAGAAGTTGAAAAAACATCCAACAAGCTAAAGTTACCAAACTAACGGAACAACTTCTATTTTCAAAAAATTGGTTTATGAAAAGCATTACACAAGAAATCTATATATTCCGTTTGCATCCTGGACAAGATTTAAAAGAACAATTAATAACTATTGCTAAAAACAATAATATACATGCTGGGTATATAATTACCTGTACTGGTAGTTTAAAAGAAGCAAATTTAAGGTTGGCTAACTCCAAGGAAAGTAAAAAATGGTTACAGAAAATGGAAATAGTATCATTAGTCGGTACAGTTTCCATAGGTGGTTGTCATTTGCATATTGCTTTATCAGATGTTTTAGGAAACACTATCGGCGGTCATCTACTTGATGGATGTAAAATTTATACTACTGCTGAAGTGGTAATCGGCAACGCTATAGGATTAGAATTTAAACGAGAACAAGATCATACTACTGGATACTTAGAATTGGATATTAAACAAAAAAATGACTAATATTACTTTCAAAATTATCAACCATAATAGTCAAGTTGTAAAAAACAACGAGTTTTAATCTTTAATTTATTGTAAAGAACATACACGTTTCTAATAGTTGACACCCGCGTCAACTATTTGTATTATATAAGTATGTTTAGTACAAAAGAATCCATAGAAATCTTTCATTTGATTTTTTTACGCCACTTAGAAAATAAGTTAGATAAAACTTTATATTCTTTAAAGGGTGGGTGTAATTTAAGATTTTTTTTTAAGAGCATTAGATATTCAGAGGATTTAGATCTTGATGTACGTATTATTAACAAAGAAACTCTACGTTCCAAAATTAATAAATTATTAAGTAGTATTGATTTTAAAAATAGCATTAAAAATTATCAAATGGAGATCTATCAAGTATCTGAAGCAAAGCAAACAGAAACCACCCAACGATGGAAACTAAATTTAAAAATAGCTAATATAGCAATTCATATTCCAACTAAAATAGAATTTTCAAAAAGAATTAATTTTAACCAAGAGGAAACTAGTTTTATAAAAATAGATCCAGAATTAATTCAAAAATATAAAATGTATCCAATTATGGCTAATCACTACACTATAAAAGCTGCCTTTAATCAAAAAATAAATGCTTTAATAAATAGAACAGAAACTCAGGCTAGAGATGTTTTTGATTTACAATTATTAATTGATTCTGGTGCGTCTCTACAAGATCTAGATCCGGATCTAAAAAATAAAAGAGTGATTGCTATAGAAAATTTAATTAATATAAAATTTTCAATGTTTAAAAGTCAAGTGGTTGGATATTTACTGTCAGAATATCAAAAATATTATGATAAACCACAAATTTGGCAAGAAATGCAACAGCAAATTAAAAAATTTTTAATGGATACATAAAAGTTTTATGAGATCTGTCGAGGCACAAAAAAAATTATTAAATTTAAATCAACCAATTATTACTACTATAGATGCAGCTGCTTGTTTAAATTGTAACGTTACAACTGCTAGCAAAATGTTAGAACGATTAGTAGGCTCTAAAATAATTACCAAGATTAAAAGAGGTTTATGGGCTATTTCGGATCCTATAGATCCTTTAATTCTTCCAGGATATTTAACTTCTCCATTACCATGTTATATATCCTTACAAACTGCATTATTTTATCATGGTATGATGGAGCAAGTACCAGAAACTATCTATGCAGTATCATTAGGAAGAACTAAAAAATATCATACCACATTTGGACATATTTCTATTCACCATATGAATGTTGATTTTTTCTTTGGTTTTGATGTTGTTGAGAATACTTATATAAAACTAGCATCACCAGAAAAAGCTTTGTTAGATTTTTTGTATTTATACCCAGTAAGATCGGAACTATTTAAAGCCTTGCCGGAACTTGAAATTTCAGAAAATTTTGATCAACAAAAGGCTTTTGCTATGCTTAATCAAATTAAACCTATTTCACGTCACAACATGGTTAAAAAACAGTTAATAAATATTTTGGGCAATCACTCCGACCCTAAATCAGTTTGATCAATTTAAATTATAATACCATTATTTAAGACTTGAATTTGTTCATTATTATTTTCCTACATACACTCATTTTTTATTAAATACTATCCACTTTATAGTATTTACTTATCCTTCACTAATAAAAGCTTGATTTATCTGCATTTTATCTGCATAATATAAGTATTGCAAATGCAGATAAAGTACTATTATTATGCCAATAAAATTTTCACCAAACTATATTATTACTCCAAAAACTATAAATAACTTAATGCAGATTGAGGTTGCAAAAGAAAAAATTTTACACTTACCATTAACACCAATAGTATTAGCTTCTTTGCGTGAAACTGCACGACTTTACACAACTCACTACTCAACTATGATTGAAGGTAATAGGCTAGAACCAAATCAAATTGAGACTATTTTAAAACATGAAGGCCATTTTCCAGGTAAAGAACGAGATGAGCATGAAGTTAAAGGTTACTACGCAGCCTTAACAAAAGTAGAACAATATGCAGCAACAGGCACGAAAATTAACGAAAAGATGATTCAGACCTTACATGCACTTGTTATGGCAGATGGTAGAATAAAAGTTAAACCAACCGCTTATCGAGACAGTCAGAATGTTATCCGTGATGGGAGAACACGCTCCATTGTCTATATGCCACCAGAAGCCAAAGATGTACCTCTTCTTATGAAAGAAATGGTTAACTGGATCAATGGATCCCAAAATATTCCATGCCCAATTGTAGCTAGTATCGCTCACTACCAGTTTGCCACAATACATCCATACTATGATGGTAATGGAAGAACAGCGAGGTTACTTACAACATTAATTTTACACTTAGGAGGATATGATTTAAAAGGTCTCTACTCATTAGAAGAATACTACGCCAAAAATCTTGGTTCATATTATGAAGCAATAAATGTTGGCGAATCTCATAACTATTATATGGGTAGAGCCGAAGCTGATCTCACTAAATGGATAGAATATTTTATAGATGGTATGGCTATTTCATTTAAAAATGTTTTACTTCAGATGAAAAAAGCTGAATTCAAAAATTTACCAGATCAAAGCATACTCCTTCGAAAACTTGATCCAAAACAAAGAAAAGTATTGTCTTTATTTCAAGAATTTGAAACAGTTACCAGTAAACAAATTGGTGAACTATTTGGTTTTAAACCACGCACTAGCGCTCAAATATGTAAAAATTGGGTTGAAGCTGGATTTTTAAAAATTATTGATTTCTCAAATAAGGGCAGAAAATATAGACTTTCTAAACAATATGAAGAATTGCTCAAATAAAAAATTTTGCACACCGCAATCAAGCCTGCTAAGATTAATATATGCTAGAAGAACAAAAATTTATCTCAGTATCTATATTATCTGCAAATTTTGCTAAACTTGGCGAAGAAATAAATGCGGTTTTAAATGCTGGTGCAGATTGGATACATTTTGATGTTATGGATCATCATTTTGTACCAAATTTAACTTTTGGACCATTAATTTGTAAATCTTTAAGAGATTACGGTATTACAGCTCCAATCGATGTACATTTAATGGTACAATCTGCTGATCAATTAATTGCAGAATTCGCTAAAGCTGGAGCTAATATTATTACTATTCATCCAGAAAGTACTTTACATTTACATCGTAGCCTACAATTAATTAAAGATCATGGTTGCAAAGCTGGTATTGCACTTAGCCCTGCTACCCCAATAGATGTAATTAATTATGTCTATGAAGAACTAGATCTAATTTTAATTATGTCTGTAAATCCAGGCTTTGCCGGTCAAAAATTTATAACTAATAGTTTTAAAAAAATTGAATCAATTAAAGAACTGCTTAATAAATTAAATTGCAAGATTACTTTAAGCATTGATGGCGGAGTAAATATTACTAATATTGAACCATTAGCAAAAGCTGGTATAAATGTTTTTGTTGCTGGTAGTAGTATTTTTAAAGCTAGTTCTACTAAAACAACTGCTGATTATAAAAATATAATTTCTAAAATGCGTAGTTTAATAGATCAAAAATAATAAGAAACGTGCATATACCTATTACACTTGAAATTAAAGTACTCTAAAAAACAAGTCGTGAAACTCGCCTTTCGCAAATCATAGAAAAACAAGAACCTACGAGGCTCAAACAACACTCCTTGTTTTTTAGAGTACTTTAATTTCAAGTGTAATAGGTATATGCACTTGCATTAAAATTACGTGATCAGCTATTATACATATATGAACTTTAAAAGTGATAATGTTGTACCAGTAAGCCCAGAAATTATACAAGCAATAATCGAAGCAAACCAAGGCACAGCGTCTTCTTATGGTGCTGATGACTATTCATTAAAATTACAAAAACAATTATCAGAAGTTTTTGAAAAAGATGTGGTTGTATATTTAACAAACACCGGAACTGCTGCAAACTGCTTAGCATTATCTTCATTAATTGATCCTTTTGAAATTATATATTGCCATCATGAAGCTCATATTAATACTAATGAATGTGGTGCCCCAGAACTTTATACTGGAGGAGCCAAATTAGTCACTTTAGATGGAATTAATGGAAAAATTAATCCACATTTTCTAAACGAAAAAATTTTGCATTCATTATCTTTAAAACCACACGGGCAAAAACCAGGATGTATAAGCATAACCCAAGCAACCGAACATGGTACTATTTATACTATCCAAGAATTAATAGAAATAAACACCATAGCTAAAAAATATAATATGCCAATGCATATGGATGGAGCACGTTTTGCTAATAGTCTAGTTGCGCTTAATTGTTCACCTGCAGAAATAACCTGGAAAGTTGGAATAGATGTAATTAGCTTTGGTGCTACTAAAAATGGAGCAATGTGCGCAGAAGCTATAATCTTTTTTAACCATAAATATGCTGAAAATTTTGATTATATGCATAAAAGAACTGGACAATTAATGTCTAAATCACGATTTTTCTCTTGCCAGTTTTTGGCATATTTACAACAAGATTTATGGCTTAAAAATGCAAGGTACGCCAATTTTATGGCAAAACAACTTGCTCAAATATTTGATAAATATAATATAGAAATCATTTATCCTGTTGAATCTAATCAATTATTTGTAAAATTATCATCTAAATATGTTAAACATCTAAGACAAAATAACTGTGGATTTTATGGATGGGGCTCTCCTGATGCAGAAATATATAGATTTGTAACATCTTTTTTTACATCAAATGACGATCTTATGGAACTAGATGCTTGTCTTCTTAAAATAGCTAAGATCTAAAAAATCTGTTAAAAAATTTAATTCCTGCACTTAATGCGCCTCTGCCCAATTATCACCAATTCCAACTTCAACTTGTAAATTAACCTCTAATTTTGCTGCTTGGCTCATAATTCTAGTAATATTTTCTTTAGCTAAATCCAATTTATTTTCAGGCACTTCAAAAACTAATTCATCATGCACTTGCATCAACATAAAAAGATCTGGTGCTTGTTCGTTAATCCATCGATCTATATTAATCATAGCTATTTTAATTAAATCAGCTTGAGCACCTTGCATAGGAGCATTAATAGCCGCTCGTTCAGCAGCTTTTCTAAGCATAGCATTTTTACTATTAATATCAGGAAGATCTAATTTTCTACCAAACATAGTTTCTACAAAACCATTAATAGCAGCCATCTTTCTCGTATGCTCCATAAACTCTAATACTTTTGGAAATTTAGAAAAATAGATCTTCATATACATATTAGCTTCTTGTCTAGAAATTTTTAATTGTTTTGCTAAACCGAAATCTGACATACCATATATTAAACCAAAATTAACCGCTTTAGCTTTACGTCTTAAGTCGGGTGTTACATCATTCTGATCTACATGAAAAATCTCACTAGCTGTAATAGTATGTACATCTAAATTTTCTATAAATACTTTAATTAAACCTGGATCTCTTGATAGATGGGCTAAAATACGTAATTCAATTTGTGAATAATCAGCAGATAAAATTTTATACCCAGTTCTTGCTATAAAAGCTTTGCGAATACTACGTCCTTCTGGAGTACGAATTGGGATATTCTGTAAATTAGGATCACTAGATGATAATCTACCGGTGGCAGTTACTGTTTGATGATAAGAAGTATGCACCCTACCAGTTATAAGATTAATATTTCTAGGTAATTTATCGATATAAGTTGATTGTAGTTTACTTAAAGTACGGTATTCTAAAATAATTTTTGGTAATTCAAACTCTACGGCTAATTCTTGTAAAACTTCTTCTGAAGTAGATGGTTGCCCCTTAGGAGTTTTATATAAAATTGGCAACCCCATTTTGGTATAAAATATTTCTTGTAATTGTTTAGGAGAATTTAAATTAAACTCTTCCCCAGCTAATTGGTATGCAGTATGCTCTAGAACTAGCAACCTATCCTTTATAATAGCTCCTTGCTCAGCTAATTTATTTAGATCTATTAATACACCATTACGCTCCATTTTTTGTAATACCATAAGTAATGGTTGCTCTATATCCATTAAAACTGCTTTTAATTTTTGATTCTCACAAATTTTTTGCCATAAAGTATTATGTAACGATAAAATATTTTCTGCATTTAATTCGGTTAATTTTAAATTTAATTTTGTTAAACTATTTAAAATATATGATTCTAAAGTAACATCATAAAATGGCGGCTCCACTTTAATAGTATAATTTTCCAATACTTGAGCAATATATTTTAAGTTATAAGCAACTTTGATTTTTTTAGGATCTTCTAAAAAAACTGCTAATTTCTTTAAAAAATTTAGATCTGGTGATTCGATATAGCATTGTTCATCTTTAATCGCCAAATAAATTCCTGTTATCTTTGCAGAAATTGGATCTTGATCAGTTGTCTGTAAATGAATACTAAAAATTTCAGTTGTTTCTAATTTTTTTAAACAATAATTAAGATCTGTTATTGCGACTGGTGCCTGCGGCATAGAATTAAGATCTTGAATATTTAATTCTTTTAGCCAGCTATTAAATTCAAATCTAGTAAATAAATCTTTTAATTTACTTGTATCTCTAGGTTTAATTACTAAATCTTTAATTTCTACATTAAGATCTAAATTAGTATCGATAGTAACTAATTTAGTATACAAAGGAAAGTTTAAAATAGATTCTCGTAAATTTTCTCCAACTTTACCAGTGATCTCTTTGCTATTCTCGACAATACCAGCTAAATTCTTGTAGTTTTCTAATAATTTAATAGCAGTTTTTGGTCCAACATTAACAACTCCCGGAATATTATCTACTTGATCCCCAATTAATACTAAATAATCGATCATAAGTTCCGGGGGAATTTTAAATTTTTCAATGACTCCTTTTCGATCTAACAATTGATCTGTCATAGTATTAACTAATACTACATCATCATTTACTAATTGTACTAAATCCTTATCACCAGTAGAAATAATACTAAATATTCCATGTTCTTTTGCCTTAACAACTAAACTACCTATCATATCATCTGCTTCATACCCAGGAATTTGTAAAACAAAAAATCCTAATGCAGTAATAATCTCTAACAATGGTTGAATTTGTATAGCTAATTCGTCCGGCATTTTAGTACGGTTAGCTTTATAATCAGGAAATAATTCATGCCTAATAGTTGGATGTTTACTATCAAAAGTTACCACCAACCAATCTGGCTCATAAGTTTTAACCAGTTTTTTTAACATATTGATAACTCCTAAAATAGCACCCGTAGCGTGCCCTTCGGAATTAGTCAGTGGTGGCAAAGCATAATATGCCCTAAATAAATATGAGGACCCATCAACTAACACTAATACTGGTTTTTTAGAATTATTAAAACTCATCTCTTCTCAGGATATCTAATAAAAATTTGTTTTTTACGAACTTCTAGTAATTTTGATGGTATTTCTGCAATAAACCTAGATCTGATCCGTAATTCTTCTCTACCAAACAACCTTCTTTTTTGTGCATAACTTAAGAATACTCTCTCTTTAGACCTAGTTATACCAACATAACATAACCGTCTTTCTTCATTTAAAGCACTTGGATCGTCTTTAGAAAAATAATGAGGAAATAATCCCTCTTCTAATCCACATAAAAAAACTACTGGAAATTCTAAACCCTTAGCAGCATGTAAAGTCATTAGTTGTACATGAGTAGATTCATTAGATACTAAATTTTCTTTAGAAATATATTCCTTACCCTCTAGTGCAGCATAGGCTAAGAATTCATTAATTTTACTTATATTATCTGAATCTGAAGTTATATTTGGAGTATTAAAACTTATAGTGGCATTTACTAATTCTTGCAAATTTTCTATTCTATTTACTGATGCTGCATCTTTTTGTTTTTTTAAATATTCTAGTAAACTACTAGCATCTATAGTTTTTTGGACTATTTCCGTTAAAGAATAATTATTTTGTTTAAAATATTCAGAAATTTCATTAATTATATTTATAAAATTTACTAGCCCAAGATGAGCAACTCCAGTAATTTCATCGGTTTTTATT
The DNA here is from genome assembly GCA_903907935.1 of uncultured Francisellaceae bacterium. GTDB lineage: Bacteria > Pseudomonadota > Gammaproteobacteria > UBA6186 > Azoamicaceae > UBA6186. The sequence goes on along the minus strand of CAIVQA010000019.1, from coordinate 24,024 downwards.
AATAACTCTGATGCTTTAAAATTACTAATATTTTGTTGTTTTGCTAAAAATCTTATTTTTTCTAATGATTTTTCGCCTATCCCTCGAGTAGGGATATTAATGATCCTCTCAAAAGCTGCATCATCTGCCAAATTGACCGCTAATCTTAAATAAGCCAATACATCTTTAATTTCTGCTCGCTCAAAAAAATTAACCCCGCCATATACTATATAAAGAACTCCAGCTTTAACTAGTGCTTCTTCTATAGCTCTAGACTGAGCATTAGAGCGATACAATATTGCTACATCGCTACACTTACCACCTTTTTTAACATGATTTTGGATTTCTTTCACTATAAATATTGCTTCGTCTTCTTCGTTTAACGCCTCATATACCACTATAGGTGTACCTTCGGAGGAATCGGTCCATAAAGTTTTACCCATTCGGTCAAAATTATTATTAATAATTGCATTGGCAGCAGACAATATAATTTTAGTTGAACGATAATTTTTCTCTAAACGTATAATATTTACGGTAGAAAATTCTTTAGTATATTTAGAAATATTTTCTACTTTAGCTCCACGCCAACCATAAATAGATTGATCATCATCACCAACCGCAGTAACTGATGCAGCATTAACACTTAACAGTTTTAAAAAATTATATTGAATTGGATTAGTATCTTGAAATTCATCAATTAAAAAATGTTTAAACCTATTTTGATAATGTTGTAATAATTCTTGATTATTTATTAATAGCTCATAAGATCTTAATAATAACTCTGCAAAATCAACAATATTTTGGAGATTACAAGCATTTTCATAATGCCCATAAATTTCAAACATTATTCTATCATATTTAGTAACAATCTTTGGTAAATTATTGGATCTAAGACCTTGATCTTTTTGTCTATTAATAAAATGTTGTACTTTTTTGGGCTCAAATAAATCTTCGTTGATATTAAGTTGTTTAACAAGGCGACGAATGGTTTTTAGTTGATCTTCAGAATCTATAACTTCAAAATTATTATCTAAACCAGCTGCTTTGTTATGCAACCGTAACATCTTATGTGCTAAACCATGAAATGTGCCTATCCATGAACTAGAAATACTAGGTAAATTCATTTTATTTAACCTAATAGCCATCTCTTTAGCTGCTTTATTAGTAAAAGTTACTACCAAAACATTATATGGCTCTGCATTACAATGTGCTAATAACCAAGCAAACCTATTAACTAATACTCTAGTTTTACCACTACCCGCACCTGCTAACACTAATAAATTACCTAATTCCGCGGTAACTGCTGTTTGCTGTGCGGGGTTTAATTGCTCTAGGTATTTTTCAACCACTACCTGTCTACCACTTCTTTTAATACTTTTAATGCTGTTAATTTAACGGATAATCGAGCTGGTTTAGAATTAATAGTAACTTCTTTACCAGTTAAAGGACTAACCATAGTACGTTCTTTAGTTGCTTTTTTCTTGATTCTACGTATTTTGATGCCAGTTTTTGGTACGGTAAATTCACCAGAACCTCGTTTCCTTAAATGTCCTTCTATTAATCTATTAAGTTCATCAAATACTTGTTCTACCTGACTTCTATTAAGATTAGTATTTTCAGAAATAGCTTGAAATATTTGAGTTCTAGTTTGCTTATCTTTATAAATTGCAATTTTAGAGTTTACTTTGTTAACGCGCATGTTCACAGTAACCTTCCCTGCTGTATTAGTTTCTAGGTTAGTTTTTATAGCAGCCTTAGTTTTTGCTTTAGACATACATATTTCTCCGTTGAGCATTTAATTAAAAATACAAAAATTTTCTACAAATTATGCCAATGCTTACTGTATAAAGCAAGATATACTCTCAGCTAATCTGTTTTCGGTGCTCTAAAAAAATAATGAGCGGTGTTTGTGAGCCCCATTCTGTTGGCTGTTAGCGCTGCTCTGCGTAGGGCGAGTTCAGCGCAAAAAATGTCAGGATAAACATTTTTGACGCACGCAGTGCGCCCGAAGGGCAAGCGCCAGGATGGCGCGAGTCAATTATTTTTTAGAGCACCGAAAACAGATTAGCTGGGAGTATATAAGATTTAATCTAATGATTTAATGCACATTAAATTATCAAATTTAGGATTATTAACTTGAGAAGAGACTGGATACATAGAAAAATCTTCTTGAGGAACTTGTAACTCTGTATTTTGTAATAAATCCATAGAAGTTTTTTCATTTAACCATAAATGGTAATTTGATTGATTAATAACAACTGGGATCCGATTATGGACAGCGTTTTTATAACGACTATGATCTACATTAGTAGTTAAAATAACACAGCAATCTTTAATAAAAAACCCAGCCAATCCTATAATATTTTGATCTTTAACCTGGATATAAAATGGAACTTTAGTTTTACCTATAGCTTTCCATTCAAAAAATCCACTAGCAGGGATTAAACAACGTTGTTTTTTAAAAGCAAGATTAAAACATTTTTTTTCTAAAGCTGTTTCTATTTTTGCATTTATTATATTAGTACTTATTGTATTAGACATCTTAAAACCCCAGGTAGCAAATTCTAAACTATTATTTTTAATAATAATCACAAATTGACTAGGTGCTATATTATAGCGAGGGATTAACACTGCCGTAGCTTGTTTTAATGCAAAATGCTCTTTAAGTTGCTGATTATCAGCTATTAATGTAAACCTTCCACACATAGTTACTCTACTGTAACAGATTTTGCTAAATTTCTAGGTTGATCTACATCTGTTCCTTTTAAAATTGCTACATGGTAAGCTAAAAGCTGCATTGGAATAGCATAAGCTAATGGCGCTAACCAATGTGGCACACTCGGTAACTCTACTATTTGTAAATTTTGCTTAGACTTCCATTTAATTTCCCTATCTGCGAATATTATTAATTCTCCACCTCGAGACAATACTTCTTGAACATTAGATTTTAATTTTTCTACCAAATGATCATTAGACATTAACACCACAACAAGCATCTCATCATCTACTAAAGCTAATGGACCATGCTTTAATTCTCCAGCTGGAAATGCTTCTGCATGGATATAAGAAAGTTCTTTCAACTTTAATGCACCTTCTAATGCTAGTGGAAATAATAACCCTCTTCCCAGGAACAGTACACTTTTTTTATGTTCAAATTTCTTAGCAATGATCTTAATTTGTTCTGATAATTTTAAAAATTTTTCTAAAGTTTTTGATAAATTATTAAGCTCAGAAATAATTTTTTTACTATCTAAAGTAGTTTGATTATGATTTTTTATAAAAAGCGCCAACAACATAAGAAGTACCGTTAATTGACTAGTAAATCCTTTAGTAGACGCTACTCCTATTTCTGTCCCTGCTTGAGTTAAGGCAACTAATTCAGAACAGCGTACTAACGAACTTTCTGGAACATTACAAACAGTTAAAAATCCACAATATTTTTTTAAATCGACAGCTTTTAAATCAAGAATATTTTTTAGAGCAAGAAGGGTATCTGCAGTTTCTCCAGATTGGGATATAGTGATTAATAAAGTACCATCTAAAATCACTTTATTTCGATATCTAAATTCACTAGCCACATCAACTTGACAAGAGATCCCTGCAAATTCTTCAAACCAGTACTTAGCAATTAACCCTGCTAAATAACTGGTACCGCAAGCTACAATTTGTATATTTTTACAGTTAGACAAAATATTTTTTGCTTTTGTTCCTAAAAATGATTCTGCAATATGATCATCAACAATTCTACTTTCTATAGTAGCTGCTACTGCTTGTGGTTGTTCAAAAATTTCTTTTTGCATAAAATGCCGATATTGTCCTTTTTCGACTACATCTTGCAAAACGGTCAATTGTGATTTATTTCGTTTAACTTTCTTGCCAGATAAATCACAAATTTCAACACCATCATTAGAAATCGTTACAATATCTCCATCCTTAAGATATATTAAATTTTGAGTTAAATTCTGTAATGCTAAACAATCTGACGCTACAAAATATTCTCCAACTCCAATACCAACGACTAAAGGACTACCTAACCTAGCTGCAATTATCTCTGTAGGCTCTTTAATATCCATAACACAAATAGAATAAGCTCCCTTTAATTCTTTACAAGTTTTTATAACTGCCGATCTAAAGTCTATTCCTTGCAATCGATAAAAATAAATTTTTGCAGCAATAATTTCACTATCTGTATCTGATCTAAACTTAAAACTTTGGTGTAGTTTTAATGAATTTTTCAACATCTCATAATTTTCAATAATACCATTATGCACTAACGCTATAGTATTATTTACTATATGAGGATGAGCATTTTCTTCGCTAGGTTGACCATGGGTTGCCCATCTAGTATGAGCGATCCCAATATTTCCGCTTATATTACTTTGTTGCACCATGTTTTGTAATACTTGGACTTTACCTTTAGTTTTATTTAATAAAAATTTATTATTATTAATAACAACTAATCCAGCAGAATCATAACCTCTATACTCTAATCTTATTAATCCCTCCAATAAAATTGGAACTACATTCCTTTGTGCTATTGCTGCGATAATTCCACACATAATATAAATACCTCTATCTTTCGTAACTGCGCACCATGATACCTGTTACTATTTTTCTAATATTTGTTTTTCTTTTGTTCCTTTTTTAGGCCTTTGCCATTCTCTACTTTCTTGAACTTTTTTGTTTAAAGTAAGTTTAGCAGACGGAGCATCGCTTATTACTGTGGTTCCTGCTGCGATGACAGCTTGTTTATAAACTATAATTGGTGCAATTAACTGACAATCTGATCCTACTAATACATCATCCTCTATAATAGTAGTATGTTTATTAACACCATCATAATTACATGTAATAGTACCTGCCCCGATATTAACGTTACTACCTATCTTGGCATCCCCTACATAACTAAGATGATTAATTTTACTACTTTCTCCCAATACAGTAGCTTTTATTTCTACAAAATTGCCAATTTTAGATTTTGAACCAATATTAGTTCCCGGTCTTATTCTAGCAAACGGGCCAATAATGACCTCTTTGTTAATAATGGCTCCGTCTATTACACTATTTGGTTCAATTATGGCATTTTCTCTAATTACTGAATCTTTAATATAACAATTTGCTCCTATTTTAACTCCACGTTCAATAATTACCGAACCTGATAAAATTACATTGATATCGATTTCAACGTCTGACTCTATTTCTGCATCTCCTCTTAAATCAAATCTTTTAGGATCTAAAATTGTAACTCCTTGTTCTAAAAAATTGACTGCAAGATAAAATTGAAACTCTCTTTCTAATTCAATTAGCTGTGCTCTCGTGTTAACTCCCTTTATTTCCCAAGGATGTATAGCATTTTCGCTATGTACCATAATTTTTTGATCTACAGCAATTTTAAAAAGATCAGTTAAATAGTACTCTTTTTTATTATTATCATTATTAATTTGCGGTAAAAAATTAATTAAAAAATTTTGTGGAAATAAATAAACCCCAACATTAATTTCGGTTATTTGTTTTTCTAGATTAGTAGCATCTAATTCTTCTACTATTTTTAAAAAATTTTTATAATTATCCCGAACAACCCTACCGTATCCAGTAGGCACGGCTACATCAGCCGTAATTATGCCTATAGCATCTTGTGGTGTATTAATAATTAATTTATTTAAAGTATCTATAGAAATTAATGGGGTATCCCCAGATAAAATTATAACTTTTTTGAGATCTTTAGCTAGCTTGCTAAGCCCGACAACTACTGCATCTGCCGTCCCCATTTGTTCTAATTGATGTGCCCAAATTATTTCTTCTTGCTGCACTACAGCCTGTAACTGTTTGATATTTGTCCCACCAACCACCACAATTTGTTTAACATCTGATAACTTTAATGCTGTTGTAACTAAATGACTCAACATCGGCTTACCAGCTAATTTATGTAACACTTTTGGTATAGAAGATTGCATTCTGCTGCCATTACCAGCAGCTAAAATTATAATTCCACAGCTCATATAGACCCTAAACAATTTCTTATAATTTTACTACTAAAAATTAACATACGCTATAATAATTTCATGCATATTAATAACATAAAAATATCAGCTTTTGGACTAATAGAAGTTATGATAGCTGCTTTAATTCTATCTATTAGTTTACTTGGGGTAGCATCTTTACAATCTAAGGCCATGTATACTGTTGTTGAAGCAGGTCGGCTAGAATCTGCTTATCAAATGCTAGGCCAACTTAGTTCTTTTGCATTAACAGCTGATCCAAGTATTGTATCGTATATGGCATATAAGGCTATACTTAACACCTCGCTTACAGATACATCATCAGGTGTAGCCGCTTGTTATAATCCCCCTCCTAACGGCTGTGACCAAAAAACTTTTTATATGACGACCGTCAGAGAATGGCAAAATATATTATCGACTATGCTACCTGCTGGACAAGGATGTACTTGCATTATTAGTCCAGCTAATCTCCCTTCGATAAATATGTTAATCGCCATAAATTGGAAAACTTTGGCTGGCTCTTATACTACTGTATCCTTAACTACTCAAATACCAGGAATTACTAGTATCTTAAACTCTGGTAATATTCAATATTGCATAAACCCACCATCTACTACAACACCACAAACAAGTACTACTCTTTCCCCAATATGCAATAATAATGTGTAAAGATAACTGCTTGTTGCCATGGTAGATCTTCTAAAAACCTATTAGGCAGCCTGAAAGCATAAAAACATGAAAATTAACGTTAAACGTAATGAATGGTGCTTAATAGGTTTTTAGAAGATCTACCATGGCAACAAAGCAGTTACGAATAAAAAATGTATACTATTTCCCCAATAAATGCCTTATAACTTTAAGTTGTGCACTAGCAAAAGCAATTTGCGCCCTAATAGCAGCATAATCGGTATCTCCACCTTTTTGTCGTAACATATGTTCTGCATCACGTTTGGCTTTTAATGCTTTAGTTTCATCTAGATCAGCAGCTCTCATTGCTGTATCCGCTAAAATTATACATTTATTAGGTTGAACCTCCAGTATTCCTCCGAAACTAACCAATGCTTCTTTACTAAAATCCGGTTTTTCAATCCAAATTGGGGCAGGTACTAGTTGAGCTAATAATTTAGTATGGCCATGTAAAATTTCTAACTCTCCATGTAAAGAAGTTACAAACAATTTAATAGCTACACCCGTATACATTTGTTGTTCTTGGCTTACTATGTTTAATTCGAATGGCTTCATACTTTTTTATGAGTGATCTCTTCAACCTTTTGTTTAACTTCATCAATATTACCAGCCATATAAAAAGCTTGTTCTGGCCAACTATCACATTCTCCATCAACAATAGCTTTAAAACTTCTAATAGTATCTTTTAATGGTACAAATTTACCAACATTCCCAGTATAAACCTCGGTAACAAAAAATGGTTGAGACAAAAATTTTTGAATTTTTCTTGCTCTGGTAACCGTTAGTTTATCTTCATCTGAAAGCTCTTCCATTCCTAAAATAGCAATAATATCTTTTAATTCTTTGTAACGCTGTAAAATACTTTGTACTGATCTAGCTACTAGATAATGCTCATCACCAACTACTTGTGGATCTAATTGCCTACTAGTTGAATCTAAAGGATCAATTGCTGGATAAATACCTATTTCTGCAATTTGTCTTGATAAAACAACCGTAGCATCCAAATGTGCAAACGTAGTAGCCGGAGAAGGATCGGTTAAATCATCAGCTGGTACGTAAATTGCTTGCACAGATGTAATAGATCCTTGTTTAGTCGAGGTAATACGTTCTTGCAGAGTACCCATTTCGGCAGCCAATGTTGGCTGATACCCAACTGCAGACGGCATACGACCTAGCAATGCTGATACTTCAACACCAGCTAATGTATAACGATAAATATTATCAATAAACAGTAATACTTCTTTACCATCATCACGAAATTTCTCTGCAACAGTAAGAGCGGTCAGTGCCACTCTTAGCCTATTGCCAGGTGGTTCATTCATTTGTCCATACACCAAAGCAACTTTATCTAATACATTACTAACTAACATTTCATTATAAAAATCGTTTCCTTCTCTAGTCCTTTCACCTACCCCAGCAAATACCGAATAACCACTATGTTCTATAGCGATATTACGAATTAACTCCATCATGTTCACAGTTTTACCAACACCTGCTCCACCAAACAACCCTATTTTACCACCTCTAGCAAAAGGACAAATTAAATCAATAACTTTAATTCCAGTTTCTAATAATTGATCATTACTAGCTTGTTCTTCATAATTGGGTGGTTTACGATGAATAGGCATTTTAATAGGTGATGCAATTTCTCCTTTTTCATCGATTGATTCCCCAAGAACATTCATAATTCTACCTAGAGTTTTTTCTCCTACTGGAACACAAATAGCATTGCCAGTATTTAGAACTAACATCCCTCGTTTTAATCCCTCAGAAACTCCCATAGCAATAGTTCTTACTATACCATCACCCAATTGCTGTTGTACTTCTAATATCAAATTAAGATCTACAATTTTTAGTGCATCATAAATTTTAGGAACTACCTTACAATCGAATTCAACATCAATTACTGCCCCAATAATTTGAATTATTTTTCCAAAATTTTTTTGATCTTCAATGCTCATTTAAAAACCTCACCCCATCGCTCCATTTACAATTTCAGAAATCTCTTTGGTAATTAACGCTTGACGTTCCTTATTAAAATTAAGCTGTAAGTTATCTATAATTTGTTTAGCGTTATCGGTAGCATTCTTCATGGCAACCATTCTTGCTGCTTGCTCACAAGCGATATTTTCTACCACCCCCTGGTACACTAGAGACTCTACGTAACGCTTCAATAATAAATCTAACAAAACTGTATCGCTTGGCTCAAAAATATATTCGGTTGGTAATATTGGATTATTACTAAATTCCTTAACTATGGGTAAGAGTTGCTTAATAATAGGATCTTGTTGTATCGTATTTTCAAACTCATTATAAGCTATATACAAACTATCTATTTTTTGATTTTTATACTCTTCTAATAATACTTGAATAACCCCTATTAAATCTTGTATTTTAGGTTTTTTACCAATTTGTTCACGACTTGCAATAATATGAACTCTATCAGTTAATTTATTACCAAAAAATTTTTTAGATTTTTCTCCAATGGTTGCTAATTTGATCTCTCCGTTAGCACTACTATTTTGCCATTCCCTTATATTAAAATAACATTTTCTAAACAAATTAGCATTTAATCCACCACATAAGCCACGATCGGAAGATATAATTATCAATCCAATATTAATTTCTGGTCGTTTAATAAAAAAAGAATGTTGATCTAAACATCCATTAGATAAATTAACTAGTAATTCACTAATAGCTACAGAAAAAGGGCGTGATGCCCGCATAATCTCTTGTGCTTTACGCATTTTACTAGCAGAAATCATCTCCATAGCACTCGTAATTTTTTGTGTGCTTTTTATGCTTTTTATTTTTGTTTTAATTTCTTTTGTTTTAGACATTAAGTTATTTTATACCACCCATTTGGTTTTTTTAAACTCTACTATTATTTCTTTCATTTTATGAGCAACATCATCGTTAAAATCTTTATTGGTATTTAATTCTTTTAAAAATACACTACAACTTTCTTCTAGATAGTTATGTAATTCTTGTTCAAATTCTCCTATTCTTTTCAATGGAATATCATCTAAATATCCATTAGATACTGCAAATAAACTAACTCCCATTAAGGCTACTGAAAGTGGACAATATTGTTTTTGTTTCGTTAATTCTATAACTCTTTGGCCGCGCTCTAATTGCTGAGTTGTAATACTATCTAATTCTGATGAAAATTGAGCAAAAGATGCTAATTCCCGATATTGCGCTAAAGCCAACCGCACACCTTGGCCCAATTTTTTAATAAGTTGTGTTTGCGCAGCTCCTCCCACCCTAGATACCGATAAACCAGCATTAATAGCTGGACGAACCCCAGCATTAAACAAATCCGTCTCTAAAAAAATTTGACCATCAGTAATAGATATAACATTTGTAGGAATAAATGCAGAAACATCTCCAGCCTGCGTTTCGATAATAGGTAAAGCAGTTAAAGAACCAGTCTTTCCTTTAACTGCTCCTTTAGTTTGCAATTCTACATACTCTTCACTAACTCTGGCTGATCGTTCTAATAATCTGGAATGTAAATAAAAAATATCTCCTGGATAAGCTTCTCTGCCGGGTGGCCTTCTTAACAATAAAGATATATGTCTATATGCCCAGGCATGTTTAGTTAAATCATCATAAATAATTAAAGCATCTTCTCCGCGATCACGGAAATATTCTCCCATAGCACAACCTGCATAAGGAGCAATGTATTGCATAGATGCAGCATCCGATGCGCTAGCAGCTACTATTATAGTATGCCGCATAGCGTCATATTCTTGTAATTTACGCACTATATTAGCAATAAACGATAATTTTTGACCAATTGCAACATAAATACACACCACATTTTGATTTTTTTGATTAATGATAGTGTCTATAGCTAAGGCTGTTTTACCGGTCTGCCTATCACCGATTATTAATTCTCTTTGCCCACGACCAATCGGAACCATAGCATCAATAGATTTTAACCCTGTTTGGAGAGGAGTGGAGACAGATTTTCTCCATATTACACCTGGCGCTACCTTCTCTAATGGTGAATACGTTTTGCAATCTAAACTTAAGCCACCATCTATCGGTTCACCTAATGCATTAACTACTCTTCCTATTAACTCTGGGCCAACCGGTACTTTTAACACATCTTGACTTAATTTAACCACTTGTCCTGCTACAATATTGCTAGGGTCTCCTAACACTATCGCACCAACGCTATCTTTTTCTAAATTTAATGCAATACCTATTGTCCCGTCTTCAAAAATTAATTTCTCTCCGTATTTTACATCCTCTAAACCATAGATTTTAACAATACCATCTGCTACACCAATTATTGTGCCTTCTTGGCTACGAGCACCTTTGAAAGTAAAATCTTTGATTTTACTTTCAATTAAACTACTTATTTCTTCTGCATTTAGCATTAATATTTACTCCAATAATTCATGTTCTAAACTTAACAATTTTTTCTTAAAAGAATAATCCATTACTTCATCAGCATATTTAATTATTATGCCAGCAATGATAGAAGGATCTATTTTATATTCTAAAAAAATATCTTTATTAAAATATTTAATTAAGTCTTGATATAATTTATTCTTTTGTGCTTCATTTAAAGAAAATGCACTAATAATTTCCACTCTTAATTTATTTTCATGTTGTAAATATAATTGATCATACCATTCATAAATTTTCGGAATTAATAATAAATGTTTGTTTTTAGCTAATAATTTAATTAAATTTACGGCCAAAGGTGGAACAATGATAGCGCCATTAGTTAATATTAATAAAAAATCTACTTTATTATCAATACTTAAGGCACTATTGTTTAACAACTTTGTTACTCTAGAATCTTTAATTACTTTACTAAAAAATTCAAGCAATGATAAAAATTGTTCTCTTGAATCAAATTCATTAGCTACAGCAAAAATAGCTTTAGAATATCCCCTGATTATATTACTATTATTTTGTTCCATATATACTCTCAGCTCATGAGTGTTTTTTAGGACACCGAACACTCATGATAGATCAGCGTAGCTTATTGCTTATGTCTAATAAAATATCCTGATGCAACGTTTGGTTTAGCTCTTTTTCTAATATTTTCTCAGCACCAACTACTATTAATTCAGCTAAATGTTCTCTTAAAGCTTGTTTTACTTTTAATTGCTCTTTTTCTAGATCAACATACCCAGATGCAATTATTTCATCTTTTTTTGTTTTAGCTTGAATAACTGCTAATTCCACAATCTTAGCTGCTTGCTTTTTAGCTTCTGCTACCAATTGCATACAACGTTGTTTAGTTTCAGCTTCTTTACGATGAGCAAGATCTTCTGCCATATTTAATTTTTGCTGACCTTGTTCGGCAGCCTGTAACCCCTGTATTATTTTATTTTCTCGCTCCATTAAAGCTTTCATTAATGGTGGCCAAATAAATCGCATGGTAACCCACACAAATATGCCAAAAGTTATCATTTGGCCAAATAATGTTGCGTTAATATTCATATGCGATCAGTATACTTACATTTTTGGTAAATATGATACTAAAGTATGCATAAATGGATTAGCAAAAGTAAAATATAATGCCATACCAACTCCAATCATAGATACTGCATCCAATAGACCAGCAATAATAAACATTTTAACTTGTAGTTGACCCATAATTTCAGGTTGTCTAGCAGCCCCCTCTAAAAACTTACCACCTAAAATAGCAAATCCAAGCGCAGTACCTAATGCACCCATCCCAATCAAAATAGCAACTGTCCAATTAGTAGTCTGTTGTAAACTAGAAACCAATGCTGCCACTTGAAGCATCGCCGTTGTATCTGTCATATCCTAATCTCCTAAGTTTTTAATTCTTTAATCTAATGCGTATCTTCAGCCATAACCAAATATACAATTGTCAACATCATAAATATAAATGCTTGGATAGTTATAATTAAAACATGGAAAATAATCCATGGACCACCTAATACCCATTGTGCCCACCAAGGTAATAATGCAATTAAAATAAAAATTAATTCTCCGGCATATAAATTACCGAACAACCTGAGCCCCAAAGATAGTGGTTTAGCTAACCCTTCTATAATTTTAAAAAAAACATTCATCGGCAATAACCAAACCCCAAAAGGTCTACACGTAAAATCATGTAGAAAATTTTTTAAACCTTTATAGGTTAGTCCATAAAATATAACCAATAAGAATACAGATAAAGATAAGCCTAAAGTCAAATTTGGATCAGTAGTCGGTACTAGTTTAAAATGTAATTTTATATTAAAAACATTTAAAATAGCTGGTAATAGATCTACTGGTAATAAATCCATAAAATTCATCAAAAAAACCCAAATAAAAATAGTTAATGCTAATGGACCTATTATTTGGTTTTTACCATGATAAGTATCTCTAATTTGGGTGTTAATAAATTCTATGATTAATTCAATAAAATTTTGTAATTTATTGGGAACATTACTGGTAACATTCTTAGCAGTAAAATAAAAAACTGATAAAAAAAATATACCCAAAGCTATGGATACCATTAATGTATCTACATGAATCTGCCAAAACCCCGACCCATAGGATAAATTAGTTAAATGTTTTTCTATGTAATTTGTTGTTACATCTGATGTTGTCATATTATTAACTTTAATAAACTTTTAGTAAAATTCATAATTAAACATGCTATAACACTAATAATAAATATTGTTGGTTCAATTGGTAAAAACTTAAATATTATAGATATGCTTAAAATAAAAGTTAAAAGCTTACAAAATTCTGCTAAATACATCCTAAAGATTATATTTTTTTGCGTAATTTTATCAACAACTAAGCTAAACATCATGTTAGGCAAATAACAACTAAACAGGCCTAAAAATATTGAAAATAGATATTTATTATTCACTTTTGTTCTCGTCAAAACCTTATTTACGTTTAGTATATATTGATCGCATATGAGTTTTAGGTACTCTAAAACTCATTAGCCGAGAGTATAGGAATATGCACGAAGTAATTTTAACATTTATGGTAAATTTACCAGGCAATTTTAGCTAAAAAATAGCGTGAAAAGATCACCTGGTAAATTTCAAAATGTTAAAATTATTTCGTGCACATTCCCCTCCATATCAGCTATAAATCTTCCGTAGTTATTATATGTTCTAAAATACCTTCTAATTCTTCTAAGCTATTATATTCTATTACTAATTTACCCCTACCTTTAGATTTATTAATTATAGTCACTTTAGCGCCTAAACTATCTCCAAGTTTTTTCTGTAATTTTTTAACATCTGGATCCACCATTAATTTAGTTGTATTGTTTAAAAAACCTGTAACTGGCTGTTGAAGCTTAGCTAACAATTGTTCAGTAGCTCTAACTGATAAATTATCTTCTACTATCTTATTAGCTACTTTTAATTGTAAATTATACGGCGCCCCTAATAACACCTTAGCATGCCCCAAGTCCAATTGTTGTTTTTCTAACATATTTTTAATTTCTTTAGGTAAATTTAAAATCCTCAATAAATTACTTACTGAGGTTCTTGGTTTGCCTATTGCCACAGCTACTTCATTGTGGGTAAGAGTAAATTCTTTTGCTAATCTATCTAAAGCTATAGCTTCATCTACTGGATTAAGGTTGGCCCGCTGAATATTTTCTATTAATGCTATAGTTAATGCATCTTTATCGTTAACATTCTTGATTATAGCTGGAATTTCTTTTAACTCTGCAATTTTAGCTGCTTGCCAACGTCTTTCACCTGCTATTATCTCATAATTTTCAGAAGTTAATTGACGTACAATTAACGGTTGTAAAATTCCTTGAGTTTTAATAGATTCTGCCAATTCTCTTAATTCTTCTGGTGGCATAGTATGTCTAGGTTGAAATTTACCTGGAGTTAATTTATTAATTGCTATATTATTCACAGGATTTTTTAAATTGGACGAATTATTAGGTGCAGTTGAATCTATTAAATTAACCTGTTCCAGTGTCGTTTTATTAGCCAACAATGCATTTAATCCTCTACTTAATCCTCGTTTTTTTTGGCTCATGCTAATTCCTTTTTCTTATGAATTATTGGTTTATTCATAGATTTCTTCTGTCTATTTAAAAATTCTTTAGCCAATTTACAATAAGCTTTGGCGCCTTTGGAATTTTGATCATATAACAATATTGGCATACCATGGCTAGGTGCTTCAGCTAATCTAATATTTCTAGGAATTACTGTAGCGTACACTAAATTATCAAAATGCTCTACCAATTGTACGGATACATCTTGGCATAATTTATTCCGAGGATCGTACATAGTACGAATTATTCCTTCAATTTTTAGCTTTTTATTTAAATAATTAATATCTTCTATGGTATTAATTAACGATGATAAACCTTCTAATGCATAGTACTCACATTGCATTGGAATAATAACAGAATCTGCAGCTATTAATGCATTAAGAGTAAGTATATTTAAAGATGGCGGACAATCTATAAAAATAAAATCATATTTTTCAGTTACACTCTGTAGTGCTGAATATAATCTATGTTGCCGATCAGATTCTTTTATTAAATTAACTTCTGCTTCGGTAACATCTATATTTCCTGGCAGTAAATCAAAACCATTAACTGACACAATAGAATTTACTAATAATGCTTTTTTCTGTAAAACATCCCCAGAAGTAAATTTAGCATCAACCTTATTAAAACCGCTACCCATGGTAGCATTACCTTGAGGATCTAAATCTATTAATAAAATTTTTTGTTTTAATCCAGCAACAGATGCTGCTAAATTAACACAACTAGTTGTTTTACCTACGCCACCTTTTTGGTTAGCAAAAGCAATTATTTTAGCGCGCATATTTTATTTATCCCCAAAGTGGTAAAAAATCCAATTTTATATCCATAAAAAATTGTTTTGCAGTTTTTAAAAAAAATCCACCATCATCTGTTACATAAAAATTATGGACCCCTTGCTCTTGGCTAGTTTTATTATTACCCTGCAATAAAAAATCCTTTACTTGATTAGCTACTAATATCGATGCATCTATAACTTTAACCCGACGATTTACTTTAATATAGTAGTTCTCTATATTTTTCTTTATCAATGGATAATGAGTACATCCTAAAATTAACATTGATTGATCTGGTAAATCAAGTTGCGTTAAATATTCTTCAATAATCAAATCTGTAGCCTGATTATTAATTAAGCCCTCCTCTATTAAGGGGACCAGTATAGGAGTAGCCAGTGCTTTAATTGGTAGACTATTCTTATTAAGTTTAGATAATAGTTTGGTTATTTTTTGTTGATAGGAACTACTCTTAATCGTCAGTTTAGTCCCGATAATACCAATACTATTACTTAATTTTATATTCTGTAAAAAACTAATTACTGGATCTATTACATTAAATAATTTTATTTGAGTAAATTGCTCAGAAATCTCTATTAAAGCATTAGCACTAGCTGTATTACAGGCAATAACAATAATATTACAACCTTGTTCTACTAAAAAATTAGTAATCTTAGTAGCATAGGAAATAATTTGTGATTTAGATTTATCCCCCCACGGCATATGAGCGGTATCGCCTACATATAATAAATTTTCATTAGGGCATAACGTATTTATTGCTTTAGCAACGGTTAATCCACCTATTCCACTATCAAAAATACCGATTTTATTAAAATTATTTAACATGGTTTCTTCATATATAATTCATATATTTAACTTGATAAGTTCTAAGCTATTGGGTTACTCTACATTAAATTAACGATATTTTCATTGAGTTCTAATCATATTTTATATATATTATCGTTTATTCTAAATATAATCATTAACTTATGGGAATATGTATATGAAGCCTAATGTCCATCCCAATTATAACCAAGTACTAGCTAAATGTGTCTGTGGCCATGAATTCTATTTTTATTCAACACTAGACTCAAAGTATATTAATGTTGAAGTTTGCAACGAATGCCACCCATTTTACACTGGCACCCAAAAAACTGCTGCTGTTACTGGTAGGGTAGACAGTTTTAATCGTAAATTTCAAAATCGGCAAAAAGCCCAACCAGAAATTAGTTCAACAACAAAAAAACCTATTAAATCTACTAAAAAAGAACCTTCTAAAAAGGAACATACTAAAAAAGAATCTGATTCCAGTGAATAATAGGATATTTTATGAGCATTATAGATAGCGGTATTACAGATTTAAAAAAATCTACTGATTTAAATAAAGAATCCCTTGATTATCATGCAGCTTATCCGGCAGGAAAAATTAGTATTAATATAACTAAGCCTACTAATTCTCAAAAAGATCTTTCGTTAGCATATACTCCCGGAGTAGCTGAGCCGGTTAGAGCAATTGCTAAAAATCCAGAAGATGCTTACAAATACACTAGTAAAGGTAATATTGTTGCAGTAATAAGTAATGGTACTGCCGTCTTAGGTTTAGGAAATGTTGGTGCTTTAGCTGGTAAACCGGTAATGGAAGGCAAAGCGGTATTATTTAAACGTTTTGCAGGTATTGATGGAATAGATCTAGAAATTGATGCATTAGATCCAAAAGATATTATCGATACGGTTAGAAGAGTTTCCCCTTCATTTGGCGGTATTAATTTAGAAGATATTCGTGCTCCAGAATGTTTCGAGGTAGAAAAAACGTTAATTGAACAACTAGATATCCCAGTATTTCATGACGATCAACATGGTACTGCAGTTGTTGTAGCTGCTGGATTGCTGAATGCTTTAGAATTACAACATAAACATATAGAGCAAATAAAATTAACTTGTGTTGGTGCTGGCGCTGCTGGTATTGCTACTATTAATTTCTTAATCGCACTTGGATTAAAAAAAGAAAATATTTGTTTGGTAGATACTGTTGGGGTGATCCACTCAGAACGAGAAGACTTAAACCAATATAAACAAGCTTTTGCTATTAAAACTAATAAGCGTTCCTTACAAGATGCTTTACGCGATGCGGATGTGTTTATTGGAGTATCAAAAGCAAATTTATTAACTACTGAAATGCTAGCTAGTATGGCTAAAAATCCCATAGTATTCGCCTTAGCCAACCCAGATCCAGAAATACATCCCCGAATAGCATTAGCTACTCGCAACGATTTAATTATGGCAACAGGTCGCAGTGATTTTCCAAATCAAATTAATAATACCTTATGCTTCCCTTATATATTTAGAGGAGCTTTAGATGTACGAGCTAACAAAATTAATACTGAAATGAAAATAGCAGCTGTTCACGCCATAAAAGATTTAGCTAAAGAGCCAGTACCGTCAGAAGTTTTAAAGGCCTATAATATAAATCATTTAGAATTTGGTCGAGATTATCTAGTACCAAAACCTCTAGATCCTAGGTTGTTGGAAAGGGTACCTCCAAGAATAGCCAGAGCCGCTATTTTAACTGGAGTTGCAAGATTAGGGTACCCTAAACATTATCCTACCGATTAAGTAACCACGTTCCTAATTTACTTTTATACTCTCAGCTAATGAGTTGTTAGTGCTCTAAAAAATAAGGAGTGTTGTTTGAGCCTCCTTCGGACTCTAGTTACTCCTCACTTTGCGAAAGGCGAGTTTCACGACTTGTTTTTTAGAGCACTAACAACTCATTAGCTGAGAGTAATTTCTATAAAAAATAGTGACGAAAAGCTTTTAACTTAGTACGAGCCTCGCTTATAGCATTTCTTTCTGCAGTAGCATAAAAAGAACCTGAAGTATTTTTTTGATTTAAAACCTCTGGTAAGTACTTATTTTGAAAATAAGGGTGATAACCGTAAAAAGCATCAAGAAAAGCTCGAGTTTCTCTTATAATATCCCTGCTTTCTGTAACAAGTTCTTTGGCACTTTGTTGGGCATTTTGTACTTCATCTATCCAATCGCTAACATATTCAACTAACCAATCGTTACAAGATTCATAAGATTTTGCAGATTCACCAGATGCATAGCAACTAGATTGACCAGATCTGCTAAATTCACTAGTTATACTAGGACTACTACTAGATTCTTTTAAAGTCAATGCTTTAATTTTGTCTTTTTTATCCAAACGTCTCGATGACCACATGAAAACCTCCTGTAGTTTTCTGGTTTTATTGTTCTAATTATTATTTTTGCAAAAAATAACAGGATTTTTGCAAACAAACAATTTGCTATACACAGTTGCTATACTCTTAAATATACTTATTAATAAATTTTAGAGAACTGCATATGTCAAAAGGACCACCTGGTAAACCACCTGCAATACATATTGAAGATGAAGAAGATGACGATGCTACGGAAGAAGCCAATCCAGGACTAACTACCGCCCATGAAGATAGCGACAACCCAGCAGTAGAGATGGTAAAAGCTTCAGAAGAAGAAGACAACCCAGCAGTAGAGATGGAAAAACCTTCAGAAGAAGAAGACAGACCGGCAGTAGCGATGGAAAAGCCCTCAGAAGAGGAAGACAACCCTACATTAGAGGGAACAGCTCCAGAAGACGACGACCCGACATTAGAGGGAACCCTAAAAAAATCCAAAACCCCAATGCTATCTATAAAATCTAAAAAAGATGAAATGTCATTGGATGGTAGTAAGAAATCTCCACTAACAGGTGACATATCAGGGGATCTAAATTTTGAAGAAGACATCATAATCCGTCTACAAAAACTAAGACAACAATATGAAACTCAGAAATTAAGCACTAAAAACACTGCTCTAGAAACTGATCAATTTCTAGATGAATCAAATATAAATAGAATAATAAAATCTGTAACAGACAATATATTACACCATCAAACAACTGATTATGAACCAAAACATAAAGATCCAAAACGTTATGATCCAGAAGCATTCTCACAATTTACCGAAGCAGCATACAATATCCATAATGGTGTTACAGTTGAAAGTGAAAAAAATATTTTAACAATAAATGTACCTGACAAAGGTACAATTACTGCAGATTTCAAAAAAGACGAAAAAAAAATATTATTTTCTTGTACCGATAGTTCAAATCAATCATTAATCATATTAATTGAAACCGCACTAAAGAGCGCTAAAACTATAAAAGGCAAATGTAATTTTGTTATTTATCCTAACAGTGATCATGAATCTATAGCTAAATTATGCGCCATGGCAAATAGTGTTGGATTAAACCCAGTATTTAAAGAAAGCAATCCTCCAGGAACCCCAGCCTTAAAAGAATTTAAGGAAATGATGGAAGGAAAATATGGTACTTCTGATCCTAAAAAAATAACAAGTTCACAGTTAACAATTAGAGATGACTCAAACCTAAAACCTGTATACACCAAACCACCAACTCCTCCTGCAGCTCCTCCCGAGGCTCCACCACCCGCAGCTCCTCCTACAACTGATAATCCTGCTCCTCCTGTAGCTCCTCCTCCCGCTAAACATCCCAAAAAATAGCAATTTTATTATTAAAAAATACACACAAAATAACTCCGGCATTTTAAAAATCCAAGGTGAATTACACTATTTCAACTTATATATTTTATCAAACTCAAGTAAATAATTAGTAGAATGAACTTAATTAATCTAATGATAGTCAAATACTATTAAAAGCTTATGGAGTATTTATATGGCACCTAACGGTGAATCAACCAGTTTTTCAGACATATACGATAATGATGAATCCCCTACCAAAACAAAATATTACTTAAGTTATATTGTAGTTTCTGATATACCTCCAGGACATGCAGTTATTGGGATCACAGAACATAATACAGAAACAGGAGAACAACCAAAAATGATTGCATCCATTGGGTTTTACGGTTCAAATCAAGTTAAATTAGAAAAACCGGAGGTTTTACTTGGTAAAAATTTATCACACAAAACTTATGAAATCAGTAGAAAAGAAATGGAAGCATTATTTATTAAAATAAACCAAGATAGAAGGATAAATCAAGATAGAATAATGTCTCAAGATATAAGTAAATATAGTAATTTTCAACGCTATACGGAACCAGTACAAAACAGTTCCAATAACCCATCACTCCCTGGCGGACCAGAATACTCTCTATTAAAATTTAATTGTAAAACATATGCATTATCTCTTTTAAAACAATGCGGCATAATTGACAAATCCTTACGTAATACTGGTCCAGATGTACCGGTTCTTAGTGGTAATTTAACCAAATTTGAACTTATGTCTAAACTGCCAAGTAAACTTAAATCCTATGATACCAGTGATGATACCAGTGGCATATTGATTTGGAAAGAACCACCAGTAATAACTGAACGACCAGGAGTACAATCATCAATCTCAAAAAAAATTTTAGATCCAATAATTTTTACGTTTAATAAATATATAAATAAAAATAAGATGACTGATACTGATAACCCACATAAAAAAATGGCCAGAAAATAGCAAATATCGTTTTTTTATGATCCAATAAAGATACACTTAATACCTAGCAATTTTGCTATACTACAACACTACAAAACATTCTATTATTTACGCTCGCATGCAAACAACTTAAAAAACATGAAAAACAAAGCATTTACTATTTGGGAAACTATAGTACTACTGTTTATGGTAAGTTTTTGTACCTTATCAATTACTTCATTACTATTAAACATTTTGTATTATTTAACACATTTACAAACTAAAGTTAAAATTTTTTACTCCATTAGAACTATATCATCTTGTTATGCCGTATATAAAAACCAAGAATTTTGTAAAACAACAACCTCTGAACCTACTCTATAACGCTGCCAGTTTAGAACATTTATTAATTGCAACTCTAATTGCCAGCATTATAATGTTAAGCATGTTTCAAACATATGATATAATAAAAAAACAATTATTAATTATCGAACAACAAATTATAATATTATATAATCAATTAGTTGCTGATTTCTTTTTAAGAACTAACCTAAGAAATGCTGGATACAAAGGTTTTGTTAGTACTATACCGTTACCTCAACATAGCAGCATAAACAATAGTTATCAAAATCAAATAATTCCTCAAACACCAATCGCTATCTGTAAAGCAACCGTTAACTCCTGTAAAGATTTCGTAACCAACAAAATATTAAACAAAATAGTTGAAAATAAAATAAAACCTAATACTGATATTTTATTAGCCTACGACATCCCTTACAAAATAACTTTTCTAACAAAAAACATGCAAGAATATAATAGCCAATTACATGTAAATTCTATTGATGATACTTGGAAAATTGGCGAACAAATGATTATTGCAGACCATAGAAATATTCAACGATTTATTATATCTAACATTAACATCACCGAAAAAACAATATCTCATAATCAACCATACAACACCACCAATAATTTTATAAAAACATACTCTAAAGGAGCAGAAATTTTTCGCGTCAAACATGTCGCTTTTTATATTGCAAAAAACAGTGGTTATCAATCTAATGTTTATAGTTTATATATAGATGATTTTTCTTCTAACCATATGGCAGAGGCTATTTTAGATCATGTAGAAGATTTTTGGATCCAAAGTTTAGATCCAAACTCTAAAGCACAACATATTTATACTGCCAACCAAGGTTGGAATTTTAATAAATATTTATTAATTAATTTTTTGTTTAAAACCAAATTCAAAAGCCAAATATTTACAACCGGCATAGAAATACGAAATGTTTAATTTGTTACTGGCGTTTATTTTACTAAAACTAATGCTTCTAACAATTTTAACAAATTTAGATCAAATATTTTTATATAAAAAAATTTTTATTAATGAACAAAAATTATACGATACTCAAAAAAATCTAGATTTAAAATTATTAGATCTAGTTAACGAAAAAATTAAATTAGAAACTCGCTGGTTTTTGCCAGACGAACTATCTTTATTTTGCCAAACTGGAATTAATATTTATAACATTAATCTAGCAAACACCCTACATGCATATATTGGAACCAGGATTAACATTGCATTAAATAAACATTTAATACAACATCAAGAATATATATTTTCTAAAATGCTCCCACAACAAGTAGTTCAAGATGCACATTCAATTACTCCAATCGATTTATTTGGCAACAAACAAATTGAACAAATATTATTTCTTGATTCTAAAAATTTATTATGGAAATATGATGTTCTACAAAATCAATTATTCCAACAAGATCATCAACCAAATGCAATTGATTATATTGTTGGTTCAAGCTTTTTTAATGCTAGTTACCATATCTATTTACGCCACAGAAATAAAAACAACACTAAAGATCAAATTAAAGTAATAACTGTAGACTATAAAAGTACTCTACTAACATCCGAACTAATTACTGTACCGGCAGCCAATAAATTTTTTATGCGCGCTAATAATTTAATTTTTTTATACCAAGATCTAGAACCACAAATTTATAGATTACATTATAATAAAAAATTATTAGCTAAAAAAATTAAAGTGGATTTTAACAATTATGAACAACCACCCACTGTTTGTTTGACATCTGCTGAACTATATTGGGATCAAAATAAACATTTACACATAGCAACAATTACTACTCCTGGTTGTACAGAAAAAAAATATGAATTTACTTTACCGGAAGATAATGGCATATTATCCGTAAATAATAATTATTAATAATTTTCTTTACAAAAACTAAAAAACTTTTATTCTTAAAATATAATGAACATAAAAAAAATAACATATCTAAAACAAGCCATAGTTATTTCTCTAATTTTATTAAATGCATGCGCATCTAATAAATATGTGACCAATGCCAAAGATCCATTTGAACCATACAATAGAAGCATGTATAGATTTAATAAAACCGCAGATTGCCTATATATTAGGCCTGTTAGTAAAACTTACGAATTAATTATACCTAAAGCACTAAGAAACTTAATCCATAATTTTTTTGTCAACCTATCAGAAGTACCAACAGTTATTAATAGCCTATTACAGGCTAAATGCCATCAAGCTGTAGATAGTACTGCTCGCTTTGTAATTAATTCTACTTTAGGTATTGGTGGCCTATTTGATGTAGCATCAAAAGCTAACCTAAAGCGTACACCAGAAGATTTTGGAAAAACCTTAGCAGCTTGGGGTTATAAGGATTCAAGTTATTTAATACTACCTATCATTGGTCCAAGTACAGTACGGGATAGTATTGGTGCTGTTGGCAACGCTTTTATGACAATTCCGGAGTACCTAAAACCTAAATGGCGTAATCGGTATTATTTTTCTTATGCTATAGACCGTAGATCCGATGTACAAGAAGCAGAGTTATTTATATCTAATCTAGGAATCGACGATTATAAGTCTATGAGAGATTCTTATTTACAAAATAGAGATTATGCAATTAACAAACAATCTAACAAAACATTACTTACAGAACCGCCAGAATAATAGTAACCTTCATATTGCTTTGTCTAGATATTTATTCTAAAGTAAAAACTTATTATATATATTAGCTTAGTGAGAGATT
>CAIVQA010000018.1 GCA_903907935.1 uncultured Francisellaceae bacterium | reverse complement strand
CTTATTGATAAAAAAATTATTATACATGAAAAACACCTAAAATTAATGTAAAATATGCATAAAACTAGCGTATTATGGTTGTTTTATAAAAGTTAGTTGAGCATTGCCATTTTTACGCTCAGATCCTGGCGAGGGGTGGGATCGTGCAAATAAAAATTAAAATGCCATAAGTAATTATAAAGTAACAACTATAATTATAGTTACATTCACCAATTTCATAAGGATTTTAATATGCAAAACGAACAAAAGGCTCTACCAGATCCATTTTATGATATTTTTTATCCTGTTTTGTCTCAAGAACCAGCTATAATACTATTTGAAAATTTAGTTAAAAAAATTAATGATCTGATGGCTTCACTAAAAAGTCGAGATGTTGATAATGATGATGACGAATTATACGAAGAAGGTAATCAAAATAAAAACTCTAGTGATTTACAAACAAGAGGGCTTTTTACTATGGTTCAAGATATTGCCCAGTTATTTACTAAAGTTAGACAGTTAGAAATTAATGTAGTAAACGCTATAAACAACCTACATA
Organism: uncultured Francisellaceae bacterium; assembly: GCA_903907935.1. Classification (GTDB taxonomy): domain Bacteria; phylum Pseudomonadota; class Gammaproteobacteria; order UBA6186; family Azoamicaceae; genus UBA6186. Next base: position 963 of record CAIVQA010000018.1, on the reverse strand, counting down.
CCAGGTTAACTACAATAGAAAATCAATTTCCGAATTTAACTAATGCTGTCCAACAAAATTTACCTTATTTAATTAATAGTGTACAAGTTTTAATGCCACGTGTGGCCGCAGCAGAAAAATTATTAGAAACATTAACAGCTACTACGATACCTCTTACTCAGCAACTTACTTTTGTAGCACCTAGCGCTACTACTTCTAGTGCTGCTGTTTATTCCGCATCAAGTAGCTCATCTAATAGCGCTGCGGCTTCTTCTGTCGTACCAGATAGCTCATCTAATAATGCTGTTGTTTCTTCTACATCAAGTTCTACAACAGTAACTACACCTGCTGCTCCTACAGTTTTGCAGGTTCCAGATGTTAACAATGCTCAGTCAAGTCAGAAACCAGTAAATAAAAAGGTAAAAAATACTCTTAAAATTTTTTAAAACCTAATAACCCCTGTATCTGGCACTGTTGCAAAAATTAAGAATTTAAACATTTTCAAAAAATTGACTCTATAAAAATAGGCATTTTCAATATCAGTTTTAGCGAAAAATCAATTTTGCAACAGTGCTGGATTTATCAGTGTGCCACGAAAGTGCACGACCGCTAGTCGCTGAAAGTGCGATCGGAAAAATGCTTACCGAGCATATTTCGTACTAAGCCTTGGGCATATGATGGTAACGTCATAGGTTAAGCGTAGGCATAGGTAAATACAGGCCGTAAGCTGTAAAGCTGAAGTGATCGAGCCACGTAAAACAGTGCAATGGGATGGTTGAGAGAGTTGAAAATCTCGAAAGCAATAATAGGGGTAGCGAAATCGGGAGCTGTTCCTAACGTCCCCGGGGTCTAAGAGCATGGCATGTATTGAAAGCGGTAGTAGTAAACGTGGGATATCCTGACAGCCCTTCAAGGATAGAAGTATTAGCCGACAAGTGTAAAAGCGAGGGAGCTAAAATAGCAGCCAGGAAGTCAGATAAGGCG
>CAIVQA010000017.1 GCA_903907935.1 uncultured Francisellaceae bacterium | reverse complement strand
CCAAACAGCTCGTTATTACCATCTGTACGGTCAAGCATTAGCTAATATACATCAATACCAAGAAGCTATGCTTCAATATCAAAAAGCTTTAGCAATATTGAATAAAGAAGAAATTAACCATCCGGATTTAATTAGTTTTCAGCAACAAAATTCACAATTTCTTCAAAAATTAATACAAGAATTATAATTAACAATAACCTAAATATAGGTATTTTTTCCCTAATATTCTAAACCAAATAAATTTTTATAGTACCATAGCAACATCTAGTCATTTATATTTTTTGTGTTTTTAACAAATTATATAAAGGAGAGTATTATTATGAGTAGTAATCAAGAAGAACAAGATCTAGATCGAAAGGCACAAGATCTACTTAATCTTCGCGAAGCCGTCGAAAAGCCTAACTTTCAAGATGCTTTAGACAATTCTGAAAAATTTAAAAATACAAAGACACAAAAAGCGCTTTTCTTCAGATCCATTGAAAGAAAATGCATAAAAATTAAAAAGGCTTTTTCTGCTATAAAAAATAGGCTGCCAAATTGCCTATATTTTTAAAAGATCTTATATCGAACATGGATGTCCGATGATCTTTATTTTTTTCATATAGGTCGAGTAACCGAGCCATGTTACCACCAAAATATCGAGATCACTTTTTACGTGGACAATATAACGATTACCGTGAATGTCATATTGAACCAGATTGGTTAGTTATATATTTCTCAAATAATAAAACTATAATATTTATTCTCAACAGGCACACATGCTGATTTGTTCCGGTTAAAATTTACCAAACAAACATTCTTTGCTAATTAACTGATTATTATTTTAAAAATAACAATCAATAACGTTCGTTATCAAGATAAACTTTTGTTTATCTTGATAAGTTATACAACCATTATTTGTTTGACATACCATGTCTGAGTGCTTTATGTGCTGTCTTGTCAGTAGATGCTTCAAGTATTATAGAGCTATCTTTTTGAGTTTTTTTAGTTACTATACCTATAAACCCATCTTTCTCTAATGTCTCTATAAGTTTATTTACCTGAGAGGCGTCCATTGGCGTAGATGCCAATGTGTATTCGTAAGTATCTTTCTTAGCATCTTTACCTAATAATTTAAATTCTGGCTCAAGAGCAGCAAATCGAGTTATCAATTTTGGATCAATGGATGGTTGTTCAGTTGGTTTTTGTTCTTTCCCTATTCGTTGTTTTTTAGTTGGTTGTTCATCATTATCAGTAGATGCATTACTAATTTGCAGAAATACATGTTGTTGTACTGAATGGTTTAATAATTGTTGTAATTTAGTATCTCTACGAGGGTTCATTGAACCGCCAAATTTATTTTTAAAGGTTCCATCTTCTTCTGTTGTAGCACTGTAATCTTTTTCATATTTTGCACCAAAAAGCCGTTTATACCTATCTTGTTGATACTTGAAAATACTTTCCACTAAATGTTGTTGTTTTACGGTGGGAGTGGGCAAGCCATTTTTTATTTGCAATTGTGAATCTAATTTCTTTTGTACCTCATAGGTAACGTTTGATTTATGTTGACCTTGAATGGTTTCATGCAAAACAAAACAGGATGCCAAAGAATCTCGTGAGAATGTAATATGATAGTCGCGAATACTTTGAACAGAGGTAGTATAAGATAAAGTAGCAGAATCTCGGCTTACTGAGCTTATCCATGTAGTTCCCTGGGAATCTGTGATTTGTTGAGGATAAAACCATCCATCTTGTTGGTGTTCTGTAGCTTGTTGCTGATCCCATTGTCTTTCATCTTTAAAAGCAATTTGAGCCCCCCAAGCAGTCCATATTCTAACATCATTTGGTTGTGGCATAAACAAATTTCTAACAAACTTTCTATATTTTATGATGCTTATTTTACTGTAATAACATTATTTATCGGTGTTGTTTATTTAAAATTTAATAACAATTAAATGAAAACTTATTAATGTTGTATAATCAATTAATATTTATTTTTGTTTGTGATATTATTTTAAATTATCAATTGGTAGAAAAATTTTTATAATTACAACGCAACGGTAAAAATATGATTACAATAAATAATATTCAGATTACGATTCATAATATCCAAGATTTATCAAATATTGTAATTAGACATGGTCTAAATTATGAACAGATTTTTGATATAAGGGTAGATCCTCTGTTTATATTAGATAATTTAGATGATTCTGAATTTCAAACGATATGCAATTTTATTGATCAATGTATAAATCTTCAATCTATTTATTTACCAAATATCAATCTTATTGTATTAGACAATATGCATCGTTTACAACCGCTATATGATGCTATTCGTAGGTGTACCAGATTAGAATTGCTTAATTTATCAGGATTAAATACAGAAAATGTTAATTCATTTCAACTTGAAAAATTAAGCGTTTTTATAAGTTCATTTGCAAAATTACGATCACTTAATTTGTCTTGGTTTTCTCTTCGTAATTTAGATCTTAAAGACGCTCAAATAATATGGAATACTATTGTTGACTCTCCAAATCTTCAAACTGTAAATTTAGTAGGAGTTGGTCTTGATGAGCTAAATGCTGAACATTTTAAAGCAATATGTAATATGATTCGCAAATGTAAATATCTCAAAAAACTTGAATTACATCAGATAGAACTGGAAGATTTAGAGCTTAAACATTTTAATATGTTATGTGATGCAATTAATAAATCTCTTGCTTTAGTATGTTGTAGTTTTGAGTTTAAGCAAGACGATATGTGCAAAAGAAATCAAATAATAGAACAAATTCTCCAAAAAAAACAAGCATCAATATCTCGTGATATAGAAATGATTCCTTATTTTTCTACAAAGCAAAAATCAAAAAGCCAATGTTGTGGAAAAAGAACAAGAGAAGAATCTGATGGTGATACTTTTAAATTATCACCATCAGATTCTTGCTGCACAACATTTTTACGACCATAAAGCTTATCTTAAGCCAGCGAATAACTTTAAACAAGTTCTGGCCTATCTTAAACTACCGTTATCGATGCGGTCACTTTTATAGCTAAATATATTTTTTTAGTTACACTAAAAAAATAGTGTAGGTGCTTACAAAAATATTTGTTAAATATATTTTAAAATACTATACTAAGATATAGCGAATTAATGGAAAGTTTAAGAGTGGTTGTAAAGTGGGTAATTCAATATTGGCATGAAAATGAACAGTTTTATATTGAACAATGGCTTGATGAAAGAACTCCACAGCAATTTAAATCAATAGTAAAAGAAATTAAATTGCTTGAACGATGCGGTAATATGCTTCGTTTACCACATAGTAGGGCGCTTGGAGAGGGGCTTTTTGAACTTAGAGAAAGAATCTATGGTTATAGAATTTATTATACATTTTTGCCTAATCACAACATTATTATACTACAAGCAGGGAGCAAACATTCATAAAAAAATGATATTAAGATTTCACTAGAACGATTACTAAAATGCTGTAGTAAGGATGAAAAAAATGAAACTAAAAAAATTTGATGATTATTTAAAAAAACGAATGGATCCACAAGAAATTATGGAAATTGAATGCCAAGCTAATATAGAATTTGAAGCATTAAAAGCTTTACAAGAAGACATCGCCAAATTTGTTATAGAATATATGAAGGAAAAAAACATTGGGTTTAATGAGCTAGTAAGACGTTTAGATGTTAGCCCAGCACATATCTCTAAAATACAAAAAGGCGAGGCTAATCTTACTTTATCTAGTTTAGCTCATCTTGCGGCACTCTTTAATAAACAACCACATATTATTTTTAAAGATTCAGATATACATAAATAATATGAGACTTATCTATAGAAAACCTTCCTTTTCGAGAATGTTGCTAATTAATTTGTCTTTGAATTTTCTAAATATAGAATATTTTTTACATCAAAGAATTTATAATAAGCAATTGAATTAGCAAAGTTTTTTAATACTGCTTTAGTGATTATAATTTATTTGTTGAGTGCTACAAATAATAGTATTAGAGAAGGCGGTTTATCAGAATACGCATTGATACATAATTAATCAATAAGGTAGGTGTAAATTTTATGAAAATTAAACGTGATCAGGTTTATAATTTAAGGTATTTATGAGGAAATCTTGTTTATGAATGGGCAAATAGGCAGTGATGGTAGAACAAATATTAATGCCAGTCTGAAAAATCGTTCATCAAATGATATTGAATTACATCGTTTAATTGTATCAAAAAAAGAAGATTTAGCGTTAGCATGTATTGATCGTATGCTAAGTCCAACCAGATGTTCTAGCGGCTCTGTTATAGTTTGTTATGTAAGTTCTGGCAAAAAAACTTTAGCTGATGATGTACAAAAAATAACAGCAAATGATATATTAAACCAAATAAAAATAGATTTGTTGCCGCATCCATTTGAGATAAACGCTGGAAAACTACAAGATTCTTTACAGTTAGCAGCAGCATATGGGCTAGAAAAAGTTGTAGAAAAATTGTTGGGCCTTGGTGCTGCCCCTAATTATCGGTGTGGCAATTATAGAACCGCTCTACATTATGCTGCTGCAAGTAGAAATAACAGTATTATTAAGCTATTAGTTTTGCGCGGAGCTGATATTAATTTGCGCGATCAAACCCTATCATTCCCAATAAATATTTATTTACATACTTCTGAACAGCCAGAAGCATTTAGCGAAGATATTCTCGCATTATTACGAATTGACCATCTGCGGAATTATCGTAATCCTGATGGAACGTTTATTTCTTCTAAGCTTAATAAAAGTTCACTCTCTTATTTAGTAAAGAAATTTTATGAAGATATAGCAAGAATACAAATGGATATGGATAAAGTATCAGAGAGTTTTGCACAAAAATTTTTTCACGCGCGTCGTGAAAAAATTGAAGTTAATAAGAGTGCAGAATTAAATTTTTCACTTAAAAATTTGATCCTAATGGTTAAATTATTAAATGTAATTGGCAGGTTTCCTACCGAATATATCGAAACAATAATAGAAGACCAATCTTTATTTTGGTCTTTGCAACTTTTCAGTAGTTTGGTTGAAAACTTAGCAAAAGAAACAAAATGTCCTTATCAAACCAGAGTGCCATGGAATAGCTTAACTTTTATCGGATGTTTGCTCAACCTGGACAATATTCGTTACCGCTCATGGTTTATCACTGAGATGAAAGGGCTTGTTAATGGTTTATCTGTCATAAAAACAGAGCTTATTGACATAATAAATGAATATCATCTATGGCTAGATAAAAATAGTAAATTAACTTATATACCACCATATCAACATAACTTTTTAACAAATTTTTATAATTTAACCGATTATTTCCATGATTTAGAAACCATGTCAAAGGTTTTAGTACATCTAGGTTCAGTGAATAGAATAAATTTGTCTAGTTATGAAGGGCGGGTTAGTATAATTCAAATTATTAAGGTGGTTGCTGATTTATGTAAATATCAGCATGCTGGTCGTAATTTAACGCGCACTATTAAAGAAAAAATCCCTAATTTCCCCTGGCATGATTTTGGTGAATTACGTGACAAGTTAGCTAAAATTAGCCTTTCTCAGTCCAATGTAGAGACTATACAAAAATTAATAGAAGATAAAGAAGGATTATTTTTTTCAGAATTAAGACAAGAGTTGCTAAATCTATATAAGTATCTTGATGAGGTACGTGTCGAGCATGAAAATTTAAACAACGAACAATTTAATACTTATTATATAAAGGAACCAACTGATGCCTATTTAGCGCGAGATGACATGACATTGTTTGCTCCAATAATAGAAAAATCTATAGAAGATTTACGTATAGTGATAGAAAGAATAAAAAGCCAAAAATGTGAAAGCATTCAAGCAAATAAGTCGTCATTGAAAGAACAATTAGTCAAAATAAAAAAAAACCAACGATTACCAGCTGATAAAAAAGCAGAATTAATAATACAGAAAATTGCTAAAATAGAAGACTTACAAAAAGAAATTGATAAGGTTAACCAACCATTTGATGATATTTTACTACGAGTTTTCGAGGAAAAAAGATTGTTATTGAAAGACCAACGCTTTCTTTTAGAACGGTGCAATAAGGATACGCAAACAGTTATAAAAAAAATTATTTCGCAAAGTTCACCATTTAAGAGAATTTTAGAATTAGAACAAAAATTTTCTATGAATGTGGATAAAGCATTCTTAGAGCTGGATATAGGGCAACAATGTGTCGTTGTAAACAGAACAAAAGATTACTTTAATAAATTAGCGGAGATCGTGATTCCAGATAAAGATAAAAGACAAAATATTATTTGCAACAATAAAATTTTTGATCCCGGATATGATGAATTTAGTTTTTATTTATTGCAACAATATGTTCGTATTAAAGATGATAAATCACTATTCTATGCTGTCCATTATTTTGCGGTAGAGTGTAATCAATCGCTAAGATTCATAGAAATAGGAACTAGGCAAGAGTTTCAAGGCGGTAATCAAGATTTTCGAGTACATATTGAGCATGATAATCGTATGTTCGATATGATTGCTCCTGATAGACTTATAGAAGAATTAAATGAAATATTGAAAAATATAACTAAAGACTTACTTTTGTTAGATTGTTTTGCAAGAAAATACCATAATACAGAACCTTTTCCTCCGCTGTCTGGCGATACAGTGCAGTCAGTTTATATTTTGCCAATGTCTACCAGGTCGAACGATACTCCTATAAGACAAGAAGATAATGAATATTCAAGTGCTGCATTTCGAGTTCAGCTAAGTGCTGCATTTCGCGGAGCACGATATACAATTTAATGTCTATAACAAACGACCGATACTAAAGGTAGGAAATTAGCAGTTAACATTTCAGTTGCAGATAAATAGTAATTAAAAAATAGATTCAATTATTTCTATAAACCAATATAATGGCCAAAATAAGGCTATTAAACCGTCAATTAATATTAAATAGATCCACTTATAATATGAGTGGTATATTTGTGCATCTTTGCTGATCAGCCAAGCAAAAGTTAAAGGACTACCAAGTAACCAAGAGACACCAATAGTTATTACAATTATGATTGGAAAGAATGGTTTAACGTTGTCGATTAAGTTTTCTAAGTTGTATGTCATTTAATAAATGTAACTCAAATTTTAATTTTTGAATAGTTTTATGTAATAAATAGCGTTTATCATTTTTATTTTAAGAATTGCAATCAAATATTTTATATAGGCATATTACTATCAATAATATACCCATGTTGGCAGCTAACAACGAGGTTTAAGCTGTAAAACAAGCGGTTTGTTTATGGTTTAAGTTAATGGATTATGCTGGTATTTTCTTATAATGAGGCGCCAGTGGGCTTTACAACTTGTTCATTCGATATATAAAATGTGTGCCCCAGACTTACCAACGTGACTACTGTAATTTAACAGTCCACAGACCGACCACGAGGTTACACAAAACACATTTAGTTTTAAACAGTAACTATAGCAATTTTGTTTATTTTTAAATTTACATTTAACACTTTATTTCATAAAATTTACCATTTTTTAAACAAGATCTTAACCTACCTGCTAGCCTTCTAGCAACCCCAACAATAGCTATTTTTGCTCCTCTAGACGTTTTTATTCGTTGATAAATTTTCTCTAAACTAGGATCTTTTCTAATGGCTATCCAAGAAGCTTCCAGTAAAATATACCTTAATATAGCTAGACCCTGACGACTTATATGACCATATCTAATATTATATCCAGAAGAATGTTCTGTAGGTGTAAAACCTAAATAATTAAATAGTTTTTTTTCATTTGTAAAATGACTCATATCTCCTAATTCATCTTTTAATGTTAAAGCAATAATATCTCCTATTCCAGGTGCGCTTTTATATATTGATAATAATTTTTGTTCTTCTTCTGATTGCATTGTTAATAATTCTTTTTTTATTGTTTGTAAATCATTTGTAAAATTATTCCACTGATCTGAATAGCTTTTAATTGTATAAAAGAATCCTGTTGGGTAATTTAATTGTTCTACCTCATTTAGTTTTTGGTTAAGCCACTTTTTACTAATTACTTTATCATCTTCTGCTTTAATTAATCCTTTGGTAAATAATAAAGCTTTTATTTTTAATCCAATTTGACACCTTAGTTTTAAAATACTATTTCTTAATCGTGTTGTAGTACGTTTTGCTTCTTGCTCTAGTGTTGGTATATAAATACTTTTTAATCGACCAGCAGCTAATTGGGTGGCTATTTTTTTTAGGTAGAGTAAAGCAGGGGTGCCTTATACTTAGACAGGTTTCCTCCACCTTCTCATCGCACCGTACGTGAAGTTTTCCTTCATACGGCGCACGGATCGTTTTCTTCGTCTGCATTACGTCCACCTATACTGCACTCGATTAGCTCCTACATTTACTAGTTCGTAAATGCTATAAAGCTTTTCATCCGGTAGTTCTTTATACCCGGCTTTCTTACTATGCTTCTTCTTCATAATAAATTTTCTAAGACGCTTATTAGTGTGCCCTTGTACTTTTCTAAACTTTCTAGAACAAGCTGTATGACGGTAATATTCTGTCCAACCTATTAAAGATGCATTTAGTTCTTTTACAATCTTTTCAACTGGTTCATGTAATCGGCTTCGGTATGTCAATAGCGTAATCTTCCTAATTATTCGCTTTATTGCTTCAGGCGTAGGATACATATGAGTAACTTGCTTTTGGTATTTTGGAGAATAGTTTCTTTTGAAAGCAAACCCCAAAAAATTAAAGCCTTTCTCTGCGGTGGTAATTCTACTTTTCTCTTCATTGATTGGAAGTTCCAAGCGATTTAAATATCCTCGCAATATACCACCCAACACCTTTACTGGTTTGCTAGAAAGCACTACTAGATCATCGGCGTAGCGTACTATCTGCGCATTCCACCTATACCTATTAGTCATTTTCTCCATCCATACTTTATCCAACAAATTTAGATATATATTTGAAAATAAAGGCGAAATTGGAGAGCCTTGTATCGCACCGACTTCTTGTTGACGGCCTCTAATCGCTTCTCCAGTTAAATTACCTGAACGAAGCCATGCTTTAATCAGCTTAATTATAAAACTATCACTGATCCTTCTTTTAATAACCGTTAACAACTTTTGGTGCGGTATTGAATCGAACGATCAATATTGTTAATACCCTATTCAACAACCCAAAATGGAAAAACATAAAAAAAGTAACTGTTGTTGATCCTACTCATCCTTTATTTGGACATTCTTTTAAAGTAGTAGAGTGGCGTAATTCTCCAGGAACTGCAGGTTTTGTTTTTGTTGAGTATCAGCATCTTACACGACTCTACATTCCTATCGATGCTACTGATCTTGCATTTGTTCCACCAATCTCTGTTACAAAGTTAACATATGACAGTATTGTTGCATTAACTAACTTGGGTAAGGAGATAGAAAATTTATGTCACAAGATCCAAAGCAAATCTGGCAAAAATTATCAGTCAAACAAAAAGCAGAAATCTTAGCAGAATTAATACATATTTGTCGGGATATAACCAATGAAAGTATTAAAATTAATAAAACAAATAATAACCAAATTAATTATCCTACCACAATATCAACTAATAACCAGACTTAAAAATCTGATCTTACTGCATATGCTCGTTCAACACTTGTTAAGCAAAAAACAATAATTATGGAGAATGATCATGATCACATCAGAATTAGTAACTTCCAAACACTTAGCATTAAAAGCAATTATTTATATTCGACAATCAACATTACACCAAACTATAACTAATCAAGAAAGTCTTAAATTACAGTATGCACTTAAACAGCGCGCTATTGAATTTGGCTGGCAAGAAAATAATATTGAAATGATTGATGCCGATCTTGGTTTGACTGGTGCAGAAGCCAAGCATCGTGAAGGATTTAAATATTTACTAACCCAAGTAACTTTGGGTGAAGTTGGCATGATCTTATCATTTGATGTAACACGGTTATCTCGTAATTGTTCTGATTGGTATCCCTTATTAGATCTATGTGGTTATCGTCATTGCTTAATTGCTGATCGCGATGGTGTTTACGATCCTGGTAGCATAAATGGCCGTCTACTTCTTGGTTTAAAAGGCCAATTAGCCGAAGTAGAACTAAGTACCATTAGGGCACGTATGACAGCTGGTTTATTAAATAAAGCTCAACGAGGAGAATTAGCTCTATAATTACCAGTAGGGTTACATCGTAATTGTTTAGAGCAAGTAGAAAAAGATCCTAATCGTGAAGTGCAAGAAAGTATCCAGCAAGTGTTTGAAGTTTTTCTGCGTAAAAGAACTATTGCACAAACCTTGACTTATTTTAATAAACACGGGCTAATGATGCCACGTTATGATAAGTTTCGCCAATTACAATGGCGCAAACCAACTCTAGCTACCTTATCAAATGTTTAGCTGGTAGAGAATGCAGTTTCCCACATTCCCCCCATTTAGAACCTCATCATGCCCTATTAAGGCAATGGGCTCAAGACAACTTCATTACATGATTATATAGCTCAAAACAGTTTATGGTGTATTTTAACTACTGGTAGT
>CAIVQA010000016.1 GCA_903907935.1 uncultured Francisellaceae bacterium | reverse complement strand
TTGGCAGCCTTAGATTTTGATTAATAACTTATGTAAACCTTGCTTGTAGTAGCAAAAGTTATAATTTTTAAATAATTTTCTTTGATTAAAGAATTCTTAGTTTAGAGTAAATACAATTTTTGACCGGGAGCTGCTGCTGTAACTGTGATTCTACATACATATCTGGTAATATGTAGTATAAGTCGGTATTAGTTTGAACAACTAAATTTTGTATGTATGGTAAATCACCATAAAAAATAGCAATAAATAATTTTTTTGTATGTTTATTCATACAATAAATATAGTTAATAAACTTCACAATTAATGATGGTTGGGTATATACAACAAAATTAATTAACAAAAAATATAATAAATTTAGATTAGAATGGTATAGGTAAGGGGTATTAGATTAATGTATAATATTTGGGTAGCTAAAAGTACCATGCTACCATTTGAGGTAACCTCTATTAATGAAGAAGCTCGGTGTATAGCAATCTTGCCAATAAAAAAATCTTTGGCTAAAAGCGATCCTAAGTATAAAGAAATCAAAAATTTACAACGCCTAATGCTTTCAGTGTTAGAATTACCAGTTAATAAATTGGCGTTAATTACTATAAATTATAACGAAGAGGAACAATTTTTAGTAAAACAAAAAAATAGTTTAACTCAAAAGCTGTTAACTTATTATCATCAATCAAAATTAATATTGCAGTTTGGTAGTTTAGACTTTCTAGATTTATATTATTTAGCATGTAAAAAAATTTTTACTAGAACAATTTTACATCCAGAATATTTATTAAAAAATCCAGAGTATAAACGGCAAGCATATCAAGATTTATTATCATGCAAAACCCAATTAGCGACACTATTATAATTAGAAAATTTAGAGAACAAGATCTAGAACAAATATTAAATATTGAAAACCAAGTTGCAATAGATCCATGGACTAGAGAAGCATTTATTGGTTGTGCAAAAGTATATAGTTCTGTTGTGGCTGTTAATCCAGATGTTATAGGTTATGGAGTAATTGCTATATATGCTTCAATTAATGAGGCGCATATTTTAAATTTAGCAGTAGATCAAATTTGGCAAGGTGCTGGAGTTGGTGCTAGTTTATTAAATTATTTAATAGAACTATGCCATAAAACTTGTGGCAGTAATAACAGTAAAATTTTTTTAGAAGTTCATAAAGATAATTTAGCGGCAATTAATTTATATAAAAAATTTAATTTTGTAGAGGTTGGTATTAGAAAAAATTATTATAAAACTAAATACGGTAAACAAGATGCATTAGTGTTAGTTTTAGATGTGTGATTAGTATACTTATAATTTTAATAATTCAAAATATTTTTCGTAAAGAAGCGTAGCATCTCCTAGATCTTTAAAAAATTGCGCTCTTTTCATAGTTTTAGTGTTTGGGTAAAGTAATGGATCGAGCCGCATGTTTTCTGGTAATAATTGCATGCCAGCAATATTGGCGGTTGAAAATCCACCAATTAAAGCAATCTCTTTAGCGACGGATCCTCTTAAGACAAAATCAATAAATTGATGAGCATATTCAACATGTTTTGCATTTTTAGGAATTGCTAGACAATCTAAAGCAACAAAAAATCCATCTTTAGGATAAACAAAAGTAAGTGTTGGATTTTCTTCTCTTGCAAGATAAAGATCACCATTCCATCCCATGCCAATTGTAATATCTTCGTCAAGATAAATAGAACGTTGGGCTTCGGTGTTAAATAGTTTTATGTTATTCATTAAATCTTTTAATTTTTCAAATGCTTCTTTAATATGTTCTGGATTTGTATCATTTATAGAGTATCCTAATGCCATTAATGCTATGGCAAAGGTTTCTCTGGTATCATCAAATACTAGCAATTGATCTTTATACCTGGGATCCCATAAATCCTTCCATACAATTGCAGAAAAATCTTTAAATTCAGGATGATATTTTTTATTAATAGCTATTCCGGTGGCCGTGTATAAATAAGGTATACTATATTCATCATGAGGATCATCCTCTCTATTTAAAAAATCCGGATTAATATTTTTAAAGTTTGTTAATTTAGATTTGTCTATTTTTTGGATTATTTGTTGTTCCGCCATTTTGCTTATGAAATAAGCGGAAGGCATAATAATGTCGTAACCAGCATCAGGGTTAGCTTTTAATTTAGCGTATAATACTTCATTATTTAAATAAGTAGAATGATTAATAGTAATTCCGGTTTCTTTTTCAAATTGTTGTATTATAGATTCATCTAGATATAAAGCCCAGGTATATACATTAAGTATTTTGTTGTGAGCGTATAAAGAGTTGGAAATTAAGGTTAATAATAAAAATAATAAAGTTTTTTTTAAATTATTAAATTGTATGTTCATTTTAGTTTTTTCCAAGCAATCAATTGATAGATTAATACGATAATTAAAGTTATTACAAACATTACTGAACATAAAGCATTTACCTCTGGTTTTACCCCAACTCGCACCATAGAAAAAATTTTTAATGGTAAGATATCAAATTCAGGACCAGTTACAAAAAAACTTATAATTACATCATCCATGGAAAGAGTAAAACTTAATAGCCAACCTGCTATAATAGCTGGCCAAAGTAATGGGATCAAAATACGTAATAAAATAGTACTATCGGTAGCTCCTAGATCTTTGGCTGCTTCAATAAGATTTTTATCACTTCCTATTAAACGGGAATAAACAGTTACTGTTACAAATGGAACGCAAAATGTAATGTGAGACAATAATAATGTCCAAAATCCAAGTGGGATTTTAACGGCAGAAAAAAGAATTAAAAGAGAAATTCCGGTTACAATGTCTGGTGAAATAATTAAAGTAAAAAGAAGACCATGGATTAATTTTTTGCCAAAAAATTTATATCGATACAAAGAAACTGCAGTTAATGTTCCTATTATTGTTGCTCCAATAGCCGATAAAATACCTATGGTTAACGAATGAAAAGCTACGATTTGTAAATCAGTATTTTGTAGTAGACTTTTATACCACTTTATCGTAAAGCCTTTCCATAGTAACGAAAAAGAAGAATCATTAAAAGAATATGTTATGAGTACTAAAATTGGTACATATAAAAATAGGTAAATTAATATCAAATAAGCTAATTTAGTAATACGATGATTCATAATAACTCTTGATGTTGAGGATTGCGCCGCCAATATACAAATAAGACTATACCCATTAATAAAGTTAAGGTAATGCTAATTGCGGATCCTAATGGCCAATCTCTGGCAGCCAAAAATTGATTTTGAATAATATTACCAATTAATATAGTTTTAGCGCCCCCCAGTAAATCTGGAATATAAAACATAGTTGTTGCTGGTAAAAATACTAAAATACATCCAGCAAAGATTCCTGGTGAGGTTAATGGTAGTATTATTTTAAAAAAAACTTGATGTCTTTTAGCACCTAAATCTCTTGCTGCGTCAACAACACGAACGTCTAGTTTTTCAATACTGGCATATAAAGGTAAAATCATTAATGGTAGTAATGTATAAATCAAACCAATTAAAGTTGCAGTGTTAGTGTACATTATTTGAATTGGTGTTTTTATAATACTGCAGTAAAGCAATAACTTGTTGAGAATTCCATGAGTTTTTAAAATTGCAACAATAGCATAAGTACGAATTAAAGAACTAGTCCAAAAAGGAATAATAATCAAAAGTAATAAGATATTTTTGTATTTTTCTGGCATGCGGGATACTAAATAGCTAAAAGGAAAAGCTAAAATTAAACAACTGGCAGTACAAATTCCGGCAAGCATGCATGAACGTCCAAAAATTTGTAAATAATATGAATTAAACAGGCGTGAATAATTTTCAAGAGTTAATTGTAGACGTATTAGTTCGTTATCACCTTGCATTAATATACTAGTTATAAAAAGTAAAAAGCTAGGAATGAAAGCAAAAATTATTAACCAGAACCATATAGATGTTATAGAAAATTTTCTAAACATGTTATTTTACCTCATCTGATAAAATAACTTCCCACCCTGTTCTCCAATATACCCAAACAGCTTCACCTGGTTTAAAGTCCAATTTTTCATCGTCTTCATTAAAAAATTGAGTGGCTAAAATTTGGGTACCAGTTTTTAATTTTAAAATTAGATCTACTGTGGATCCTTTATATATTACCCGAGAAACAGTAGCAGGATACATATTTTTTGGATCAGCAACTTCGTTTACTCCCCATACTTCTAAGTCTTCTGGGCGTAATAGGGTATATAGAGTTTGTTCGGAGGAGAATTGTTTAGTATTTTTAAGGGTAAATTGCATACCCTCTATTTCTACTTGTAGATCGACAGGATCTGCTTTTAGGATTGTAGTTTTAAAAATATTAACTTCGCCAATAAATTTTGCTACATGTAGATTTTGTGGTTCTTCGTATACTTCTCTAGGTGTTCCAACTTGTTCAATAAAGCCATGATTCATAACTACCACTCGATCTGCGGTAGACAACGCTTCTTCTTGGTCGTGAGTCACTAAAATAAAAGTTATACCTAATTGAGCTTGTAATTGTTGAAGCTCTAGTTGCATAGTTTTGCGTAAACTATAATCTAAGGAACTTAGAGGTTCGTCTAGTAATAATACTAATGGTTGGTTTACAACTGCCCTGGCAATAGCGATCCTTTGTTGTTGTCCACCACTTAATTGGTGTGGTTTGCGGTTTGCAAAGTTATCAAGCTTTACCATACGTAAAGCTTCTCGTACTTTATGCTCTATTTCTGGTTTTGGTAAATGTTTGCAACGCAACCCAAAAGCAACGTTATCGAAAACATTCATATGTGGGAATAGGGCATAACTTTGAAAAACTGTATTAACATGCCTTAAGTGTGGTGGAAGACCTGCCACATCCTTGCCATTCATGAAAATATTGCCACTACTAGGTGTATCAAAACCAGAAATTAGCCGTAATAAGGTTGTCTTGCCACACCCAGAAGGCCCTAATATAGTTAGAAATTCGCTGTTTCTTACTTCTAACTGAATATCCTGAAGAATAGGAAGATCGTTATAGTATTTTGAGACGTTTCTTAATTCAATAATATTTTGGTTCATTTAATTTGTTTCATTAAAAAATAGCTGAAAATAACTTGATGGAATTGTTAAATAGATCATAGGATTTGTCAATAAAATTTCTAAATTTCTAATTTTCTCGCTAAATTCTTTAAAGCCATAGCCAAAGGCGGGTGATTGATATCATTGGTGGCAATATTGTTAATAATTTTTGCTGTTTTGGTTGAAATAGTAAAATTTTTTAAGCGGTCTTTTTGTTTATCGTTTGATTTATGGTTAGAGTGATCATTATTTTGTTGGTATACCATTAAATCTTCTGGTAAGTAGTCAGTTTTTACTGATATTGATGCGATTCCTGCCCAAGCAGCATTGCTATTTCTTAGTTTGTCAAGTAAATCCATTTTTAAAAAATTTATTTGATGATTCCATACTGGGCTGGTGGTTGTTAGAATTAATACGCCATCTCTTAAATTGGCAACAGAACAATACTTAGCAATTATTGGAGGCAATAAGTTAGTTACTGTGTTGTGTAATTGTTGTAATTGTTGTAATTTATCCTGAATATTAAGAATAGTTGGTGAATTTTGTAATAAAGTATTAATAGAATGTATGTTAGTATATTTATGTTTCATAGGGTGGTACATAGTTTATTATATTTTCACATGGGTGTTAGGTACTCTAAAAAAATAATTCGCTGAACTCGCCCTGCGCTCAGCAGCGCTAACAGAGTAGCGTGGGGCTCAAACACCGCTCATTATTTTTTTTAGAGTACCTAACACCCATTAATCGAAAGTGTATATTAAAATTTATAGTTTAAATAGGTTTATAAAAAATGGTTATAGAAATATTAAAAAAAATTTTTGGCAGTAAAAACGAACGTACTGTTAAAAGGTTATCTAAAATAGTTTTAGAGATCAATAAATTAGAATCAGTTGTTAGTACTTTAAATGATGTAGCTCTTAAGAATAAAACAATAGAATTTAAGAATCGTTATAATAACGGTGAGACTTTAGATCAGTTATTACCAGAAGCATTTGCTGTAGTTAGAGAAGTTGCAAAACGTACATTAGAAATGCGCCATTTTGATGTACAGTTAATTGGTGGCATTGTGTTGCATCTTGGTAAAATTGCTGAAATGCGAACAGGAGAAGGAAAAACCTTAGCAGCAACCCTGCCAGCTTATTTAAATGCTCTAACTGGACGCTCTGTACATATTGTAACAGTAAACGATTATTTAGCTAAACGTGATGCTATGTGGATGAAGCCGATCTATGATGCATTAGGTCTTACAGTAGGTGTTATTACTAGTGAACAAATGCCTAGAGAAGAAAAGATTATCGCATATCAAGCAGATATTACTTACGGTACTAATAATGAATTTGGTTTTGATTATTTGCGTGACAATATGGCTTTTTCTAAAGAAGATGTTGTTCAGAGAGGCCTGTTTTATGCAATAGTAGATGAGGTAGATTCTATTTTAATAGATGAAGCGCGTACACCATTAATTATTTCTGGTCCAAGCCAAGATAATATAAATTTATATGTTGGAATTAATTCTTTAGTAAAAAAATTAAAATTAGAACAAGATTTCACTATTGATGAGAAAAATAGGCAAGTATTATTAACTGAAGCGGGTCATGAAAAAATAGAACAACTTTTATTGAAAGAAAAATTATTAACAAAAGGCGAAAGCTTATATGATGCAGGGAATATTAATTTGGTGCATCATACGCATGCTGCATTAAAAGCTCATTATTTATTTAAAAGGGATGTTGATTATTTAGTAAAAGATCAAGAAGTAATTATTATTGATGAGCATACTGGTCGTGCCATGGTAGGTAGGCGTTGGTCTGATGGCATACATCAGGCGGTTGAAGCCAAAGAAGGCGTTAAAATTCAAAATGAAAGCCATACACTAGCATCTATTACTTTTCAAAATTATTTTAGGTTGTACGATAAATTATCTGGTATGACAGGTACTGCAGATACCGAAGCTTATGAAATGCAGCATATTTATAACTTAGAAGTAGTAGTTATCCCAACCAATGCTCCATGTAGAAGAGCAGATCTATCAGATGTAATTTATTTAACACAAAAAGAAAAATTTGCTGCAGTTTTAGAAGACATAGAAGATTGTGTAAAACGTCGACAGCCGGTATTAGTGGGTACTAGTTCTATAGAAAATTCAGAATTATTGTCGTCGTTATTAACTGCCAAAAAAATTAAGCATCAAGTATTAAATGCTAAATTTCATGCTACAGAGGCAGAAATTATAGCAGAAGCAGGTCGACCTGGTGCTGTTACTATTGCAACCAATATGGCAGGAAGAGGTACGGATATAGTTTTAGGTGGTAATTTAAAAGCGGAGTTAGCTCAGGCAAATTATACTGATCCAGAAGAAATAAACAAATGCAAGTTAGCATGGAAACAACGTAACGAAGAGGTTATAGCTCTTGGTGGGTTAAGAGTTATTGGTTCAGAAAGGCATGAGTCACGTCGGATTGATAATCAATTGCGTGGAAGAACGGGGCGACAAGGGGATCCCGGGATCACTAAATTTTATTTATCATTAGAAGATAATTTAATGAGAATTTTTATATCTGATCGAATTGCAGTTTTATTAAATAAGTTGGGGTTAGAAAAAGGTGAAGCTATTACTCATCCACTTATAACAAGATCTGTAGAAAATGCTCAACGTAAAGTAGAAGGTCATAATTTTGATATTCGTAAACAATTGTTGGAATTTGATGATGTAGCAAATGATCAACGTATGGTTATTTATAATCAACGGGCAGAATTAATTGCAAGTAACGATGTTTCTGCAACAATTGAATCGATGAGACAAAGTGAGCTTGAAAAAGTTTTAGATGAATATATTGTCCCAGATAGTCTAATAGAAGAATGGGATTTGCTTGGGCTAGAGCATTGTTTAGAATTTGAATTTGGGCATAAAATACCAGTAAAAGAGTGGTTAGAAAAAGATCATAATCAAATTTCAGAAGATTTAAAGCGGAGAATTATTAGTTTTTTTGACGAAGTATTTGCAGGTAAAGAAAAATTAATTGGTTCAGAAAACATGAGACACTTAGAAAAAGTGGTAATGTTGAATGTTTTAGATAATCATTGGAAGGAACACTTAGCAACTATGGATTATTTGCGGCAAAGTATTCATTTACGAGGGTACGCACAAAAAGATCCAAAACAAGAATATAAACGAGAAGCCTATAATTTGTTTAGTCTTATGTTGTCGGCAATTAAACGAGAAGTTATTACGGTTTTATCGCGTATACAATTTCAAGATGGTGGTGATATGCATTCAATAGATCAAAGGTTATTACAAAGTCCTAAAGCAGTTGAATATAGGCATGATGGCATAGATCTTGCTTTACAATCTGATGAAGTAGATCCAGAGTTAAACGTACTAGATTTAAGCAATGTAACTTATATTAATCAGAATAATAATAAAGATTTTGAGAAAGTAGGCAGAAACGAACCTTGTCCTTGTGGATCTGGTAAAAAATATAAACATTGTCATGGTGGTTTATAAATGCTTGATTTTTTTTTAATATAAATATATTGTAAATATTAATACTTATTATCTAATCTATTATAACAATAAAATATTTCTCTCTATCTTATTAAAAACTATTAAAAAATCTTTGTTGAATGGGAGGCAAGTTGGTTGATTTAGAAACTACTTCGAATAAGCAAGATTTAGAAAATATTATTCTAGAACAAAAAGACACTATCTATAAATTAACAACTATTATCAAAGAATTACCTGGTAGTGTTTATTGGAAAGATAAAGATGGAGTTTATTTAGGGTGTAATAGCTTTAGTAAAGAAGAAATGAGAAAAATACAGCTAATACATTATGATAATGTTATAGGAAAAACAGATTATGATTTATTTTCACCTAAAACTGCAGAACAGTATCGACAGCATGATTTAGAAGTAATTGTTACAGGAGTCCCTATTGTTAAAGAAGAATATGTTGATCTACCAAACGGAGAACAACGTGTTCAACTTTCACATAAAAAACCTTTTAGAGATGAACAGGGTACTATAGTTGGAATTATAGGTAATACAGTAGATATTACTTACCTTAAACGAATAGAAACAGAACTAATCAATACTAAAGAAAACGTTATAAATATGAAACAATCTTTAGTATGGTTATTTAATTGCTTACATTTTTATTTTAGAATTCCTTTGAAAGAAATTTTATTGTTAATTAATATTATAATTTCAAATGAAACCAATAAAAGCAATGTAGCTTTGATTTTAGAAATTAAAAAGTTTATAGAAATATTATTAGGTGATTGCAGTAATATTTTAAGCTTTAAGCCGTTAGATACTACCAAGACTCCAATTATAAACAAACCATTTGATCTAAGAGTTTTAATAAAAAACATAATTGATGAAACCAGTGTGGTTGCTGTAAATAAAAATCTAAAATTTACTTTAAATATTTCCGAGAATATTCCTAAAATAATTATTGGTGATGAATATCGTATAAAAAAAATATTACAATTAATCTTAAAAAATGCAATTTTATATACAAATAATGATTTGGAAATAAAGTTAGACGTTGATTTTGTAAAACGATTTGAAAATAAAATTATTATAGCTGTGATTTTTGAAGATATTAATGATTTATTTAATAAATTACAAAAACAAAGTATTTTTATCAATGAAAAATTTAATTTTAATTTTGAAGAACTGCTAGATCAATATAGATTTAATGATTTTGAATCATCATTATTAAAAATGTTAATTAAAGATTTAAATGGAAATTTGAAATTAATAAAAGATCAAAAAGTCTTAAGAAATAGTTGCGAGTTGGATTTTGCGGTAAATATTATAACAAATCAATTTCAATGTGAGGAACAACAACCAACTGCAATGCTAAAATTTATGGAAGTGGGAAATTTTAATGCTGCATATGTAAATGAAAATGTAATGGCAGAACTATATACTTCAATATTTAAAGATAAAATTTATGATTTTAATAGTGATAACCCACAACCTAACATTATAGATGCTGGTAGTAATCTAGGCATGGCTATGTTGTTTTTTAAAAATAAATATCCTTTAGCAAAGATTTTATGTTTTGAACCAGATCCATATAATTTTGCACTTTTACAAAAAAATATAGCAACTAATAATTTAAAAAATGTAGTGGCAATTAAAGCTGCTTTAGCTAAAAAAACCGGTGTGATCCCGTTTTATGGCGAAGCAGGAGATGCTTCTGATGTTAGAGGAAATTCTATTATTCCTCTATGGGGCAATCAAAGAAACACTTCAAAAATAACTACAGTTAAAGCAATTAAATTATCTTCTTATATTAAGAATAAAATTGATTGTTTAAAAATGGATATTGAAGGAGCAGAACAACAGGTATTAGAAGAATTAGGAGAAAAGTTAAAGTTAATAAAAATATTAGTTATGGAAGTGCATGAAATACAAAATAATTATTTTGAAAATAATTTACAAACAATTTGTAGTATCTTACAAAATTATAATTTTGATATAGAAGTGCAGACGATAGATAATTTAAGCTTTTTACCAGATACAACTACAAATTGGGTAAAAAAAGTAAATCCTAAACTAAGTATTCTTAAAGCAATAAATAAAACATTACAATAATAAACGAGGTTTTGTTGGTTGTTGTTCTTGTGATTCATGGTTTTTTACTATAGGCCTTTCTATAGGCTTAGGTTTAAATAGATACTTTAATTCTGCGGATAGAGTTCTAGTAACTTGAGGGTTTTCCCATAATAATCCATGATTTTCTTTTTCAAACATAATTTTAAAAGTTGGTACTTTAGCTGAAGTTAAGTTTTCTCCATATAATTCTGTATCGCTTCTAAAACGATCAAATTCTCCAAAAATCAGATAAGTTGGAGATAGATTTATTAACTTGTTTTTTGGGGTCCAATATGGGGATATTTTTGGATCTTGTCTATTAATAGAATTTGGTAAATATAAATTTAAAAACCATTCTACAAATCTTTCGGTTATTATATGATCTTTATTTTCCAATTCTTGATATTTACTATTTATTCTAATACTTCTAGATAAATCGGTTACAGGGCTTATTAAAATTTGATAACTAATTAATAAACCATCTTTTTTTGCTTTTATAGCAATTAGAGTAGCAAAAGTTGCCCCAGAACTATATCCACCTATTACTACTTTTGTTCGATCAATATTTAAAAAGTTATTGTTTTTTGGATCTAATAGTAATTTTATAACACAATAAAGTTTATTTACTATATCATGTGGTTTATATTCTGGAGCTAATTTATGTTTAATGGCAATAACTTGAAAATCTGAAAGTTGGGCAATATAGTTACAAATAAAATTAGTGTATCCGGTTTCTGAAGCAACAAAGGCAGTGCCAGGAATATATAAAAAAGTTGGATATTTACTAATATTACTTTCTTTTCTATAAACTACTATATTTTCTAAATTTTTGTATATTAGATCTGGATGACTAGCTTTTGGTGATAAAGAAGATACAATTTTGCGGTGTTCATAAATAGTACGATGCATCTAATTAAACCCCCCATATTAATTCCCAGCTATCGTTAAGCTATCTATTAAAATAGATCCAGTAACAATATTATTTTGATAATCTAGATCTGAACCAATTGCTACAATATTATTAAACATCTCTTTTAAATTACCAGCAATAGTAATTTCTTCAACTGGATACATAATTTTACCATTTTCTACCCAAAAACCAAACGCCCCTTTAGAATAATCACCAGTAACCAAATTAACCCCATGGCCGATAGTTTCGGTAACTATTAAGCCAGTATGCATTTTTTGGATTAATTGTTCATAAGAAAGCATTGGAGAAGTAGAGTTAATAAATAAATTATATATACCACCGCCATGCCCAGTAGGAGACAATTGTAATTTTTTAGCAAAATAATTACTTAATAAATAAGTATTTAATACTCCAGCAGTTATAATATTTTGTTTTTTAGTAGCAACTCCATCACTATCAAATGAATTACTACCTAATCCTCGTTTAACAAAAGGGTCGTCTATTATATCAATAAAATTAGGAAATATTTTGCAGTTTAAACTATCTAATAAAAAAGATGCTTTATTAGAAATAGAGCTACCGTCTATGGCAGCAACTAAATAACCTAATAAACTAGAGGCTACTCTAGGAATAAACAGTACTTTTGCTTTACAAGTTGCGAGTTGTTTAGCGCCTAATCTATTTAAGGCGTATAATGCTGCTTTCTTACCAATTTTTTCTGAATCGATTAAATCGTGTAAGCATCTTGCTACCGTAAAATCGTAGTCACGTTGCATAATATCTTTTTCTTGTGCAATAACTTCACAGGATAAGCTATAGCTAGTAGTTGGTATTGTTGCTATAAAATCGTTACTATTGCCAATTGCTATAAAACTGGAATTGTAGCTAAAATTTGTTCTATCAGAATTTTTAATTGCTGGATTAAAATTTAAAGCAGCACTTTCGCAAATTTTTGCAGTATTAATTGCTAGAGTTGGTTCAATATTTTCTGGATGATATAAATCTAAATCTATAAAATTTTTAGCCATTATATTAGGATCTGGAAGACCAGAATATGGATCCGGGTTAGTAAAATTAGCAATTGATTTTGCTTTAAGTACAGCATTTTCTATAGCTAATTCGGTTAATTCTGTAGTTGTAGCAGTACCTTGATGATGGTTAAAATATACCGTGACGCTAATTTTTTGATCATTATTAAATTCTATAGCATCGATATTTTGCATCCTAACATTTACTGATAAACCAATATTAATACTTGCACTTACTTCGCAATCGAGATTATGTTTTTTAGAAACCTTTAAGGCATATTGAATAGCAGTAGTTAGTAATTTTAAATTTTTATGTCTTAACATTTTGTTCCACCAACAGTTAATTCACTAATTAAAAGCGTTGGTTGTCCAACACCAACTGGAACACTTTGACCATCTTTTCCGCAAGTTCCAATACCAGGATCCAATTGTAGATCGTTCCCGACCATAGTAACTTTTTGGAGTACTTCTGGGCCACTACCAATTAAAGTTGCCCCTTTAACTGGATCCGTTATTTTACCATTTTTGATTAAATAAGCCTCACTAGCTTCGAATACAAATTTACCAGAAGTAATATCTACTTGTCCGCCAGCAAAATTGGCTGCATAAATCCCATTAGAAACCTTTTTTATAATGTCTTTAGGATCACTGTTTCCCGCTAGCATATAAGTATTGGTCATTCTAGGAATAGGTAGATGAGCATAAGATTGTCTTCTACTGTTACCAGTAGATTGTTGTTGCATCAGTTTAGCATTAGTCTTATCTTGCAAGTAATTTTTTAAGATCCCTTTTTCTATTAAAGTAGTAGTTTGAGTTTTGGTGCCTTCATCATCTACATTTAAAGAACCACGTCCATTTACTATACATCCATCATCTACGATAGTGCATAATTCACTTGCTATTTTGGTTCCTAGTTTTCCAGCAAAAACTGAAGAGCCTTTTCTAATCGCATCACCTTCTAACCCATGCCCAATTGCTTCATGTAATAATATTCCTGGCCAACCTGGGCCTAAAACTACTGGCATAGCTCCCGCTGGAGCGTCGTTAGCTTCTAGGTTAGTTAATGCTAAGTTAACTGCTTTTTCTATATAAGAATTAGTTAAGGCGAAGTTGTTTTCGGTAAAAATGGAGTAGTTGGCAAAGCGCCCACCACCACCGGTAATTCCTTGTGCTCTAAGATTGTTAGTTTGTTCTGCTATTACTTTTAAATTTAATCTAATTAATGGTCTAATGTCTGCAGTAATGGTTCCATCGCTAGTTATAATAACTACGATTTCGTAGCTACCAAAAAGAGATGCTATTACTTGAGATATTTTAGGATCTTGTTTTCTAGCCAACTCATTTATTGTTTGTAATAGCACAATTTTTTCTTGATCAGCAATTGATAACAATGGATTATTTTTTTGGTATAAGTCTTGGTTATAATTTTTATGGCTATATTTTATGTTAATTGATTGATTTTTATTATCTATGGCAATACCTTTGGCAGCTTTAGCCGCTTCTTTTAAAGAGCCTAGAGTAATATTTTCAGAAAACGCCAGCCCAGTTTTGTCGTTTGCAGTTGCGCGGATCCCAAATCCTTTACAAGAGCTGCTACTACCAGATTTTACAATGCCATCTTCTAGGTACCAATTTTCAGAGGTTGTTGCTTGGAAATACAAGTCAGCATAATCTATAGAGTTACTTATGGTACTAGAAAGTACTTTTTCTAGATCATAAATAGCTAATCCAGAGTTATCCAAAAAAAAGTTTTTAAGTAGTTCGCTTGGGGTTTGTTTTTCTAACATTAACAAGATAATATATTATTTTTTATAATATTTATACTCTCGATTAATGAGTTTTAAGTACTCTAAAAAAATAATTCGCTGAACTCGCCCTGCGCTCAGCAGTGCTAACAGCAGCAGTGGGGGGCTCAAACACCGCTCATTATTTTTTTTAGAGTACTTAAAACTCATGTGCAATTAATATATATTGAAAATTATATGAATAACAGAAAAATTTTAGTAACAGCAGCTTTAGACTATGCTAATGGGGATCTACATTTAGGCCATATTTTAGAAAAAATTCAAGCAGATATTTGGGTTAGGTGGCAAAAATTATTGGGGAATCAATGTTGGTTTATTTGTGGGGACGATGCTCATGGTACCCCAATAATGTTAAAAGCTAAACAGCAAGGGGTAACCCCAGAAGAATTAGTAGCCAAATATTATCTACGACATCAATCTGATCTAAAAGATTTTAGTATAGGGTTTGATAATTTTTATACTACGCATTCTTCAGAAAACAAGGAGATAGTTACTGAAATTTATAATAAGTTATTAAAAAATGGTGATATCGAAGTTAAAGAGATAGAGCAGTTTTACGATACCGTAGAGAATATTTTTTTGCCGGATCGTTATGTTAAAGGGCAATGCCCAAAATGTAATGCTTTAGATCAATATGGCGATAGTTGCGAAGTTTGTGGATCTCATTATGGTACCTGTGAACTTAAAAATCCAATTTCAGTCTTATCTAATTTAGCCCCAATTAGTAAAAAATCTCAGCATTATTTTTTTAAATTAGCTAATTATTGGGAATTTTTAAAAAATTGGGTTGCTCAAAATACAGTTCAATCTGCTATTTTACATAAATTAAACGAGTGGTTAAAAGAAAAAGATAGCCTAAAGTCTTGGGATATTTCTAGGGATGCGCCGTATTTTGGTTTTTTAATTCCTGGAACTCTTGATCAATATTTTTATGTTTGGTTAGATGCGCCTATCGGTTACTTATCTATTTTTAAAAATTTTTGTGCTAAAAATAACAATAAAATTAAATTTTCTGATTTTTTTGCTACAGAACAAACAACTAATAGTGAGCTATATCATTTTATTGGTAAAGACATAATATATTTTCATGCTTTATTTTGGCCAGCGATGTTGCATGGTGCTAAATATCGTACCCCTACTAAAATTTTTACACATGGATTTTTAACCATAAATGGCGAAAAAATGTCTAAATCTCGTGGTACTTTTATTACCGCAAAACAATATTCTGAGCAATTATCTACCGAATATTTACGCTATTATTTTGCTGCTAAATTATCTGATGGTGTAGATGATTTAGATCTTAATTTTGCCGATTTAGTAGCTAGAATAAATTCTGATTTGGTTGGCAAATTTGTAAATATTGCCAGTAGATGCGCTAAGTTTATTAATAATAATTTTGCTAATAAATTAGCCAATAATTTGCATGAAGCTAATATTTATCAACAATTTGTCGAACAAAAAACTTCTATAATACAACTGTTTACGGATCTCCATTATAATAAAGCTATTAGAGAAATTATGGAGTTAGCAGATATTGCAAATCGCTATATCGATAGCCAAAAACCATGGGTTTTAATTAAAGATCAAGCTAATTTGTCTTTGGTTCATCAAATATGTACTACTGGTATTAATTTATTTAAAATTTTAATGTTTTGTTTAAAACCAGTATTACCAGAAACTGCTATTTTAGTTGAGGAATTTTTAAAAATCGAATTAACTGTTAATAATGTTGATCAACCATTACTTAATCACATTATTTCTGAATTTAAACCATTAATGAATAGGATTGATATGGAACAAGTAGAGAAAATTTTTAATAATCCCCAAGAACAGTCAGCGATAACTGGATCTCCTGTTGTAGCTTCTGCGACTACGTCACAAATTAATATCGAAGATTTTTCTAAAGTAGATTTACGTATTGCTAAAATAATTAATGCTGAAAATGTCCCGGAAGCTGAAAAATTATTAAAACTAACCTTAGATGTTGGGGAATTAGGTACAAGAGAAGTATTTGCCGGTATTAAATCTGCTTATAAACCTGAAGATTTAATTGGTAAATGTACTGTGGTAGTAGCCAATTTAAAAGAACGTAAAATGCGCTTTGGATTATCTCAGGGTATGGTGTTGGCGGCTAGTTCTGATAATAATGACGGTAAATTGTGGATCTTAGAGCCGCATGTAGGTGCGAAGCCAGGAATGCGTGTTAAATAGTTATTTATACTCTCAGCTAATGAGTTTTCGGTGCTCTAAAAAACAAGGAGTGTTGTTTGAGCCTCCTTGGACTCTAGTTGTTCCTTATTTTGCGAAAGGCGAGTTTCACGACTTGTTTTTTAGAGCACCGAAAACTCATTAGCTGAGAGTATATTATGTTAACTGCAATTATTAATCAGGCAGCATGCGTAAAATGTGGTTTGTGTTTAGAGGTATGCCCATTTGATGCGATTATAGGAGACATAGGCCAAAAACATACGGTGCTAACTGAAGCTTGTATAGGCTGTAAATTATGTGTTAGTCCTTGTCCAGTTGATTGTATCGAGATTGTGCCATTAAAAACAGACAAATTAATTGATAGAAAACAGATGATTATTAAGGCCAAAGAGCGGCGTGTTTTAAAAATAGCTAGAATTAAATCACAAGAAGTTGCTAAATTCTCTACCAAAGAAGTTATACAAAAAGAGTTAGAAGAGATTTTATCTGCTAAAAACATAATTTGTACTCTCGACTAATGGGTTTTCGGTGCTCTAAAAAAATAATGAGCGTTGTTTGAGCCCCATGCTGTTGCTGTTAACATTGTTGAGCGTAGGGCGAGTTCAGCGCAAAAATGTCAGGACAGACATTTTTGACGCGCGCAGCGCGCCCGAAGGGCAAGCGCCAGGATGGTGCGAGTCAATTATTTTTTTAGAGTACCGAAAACCTATGTGCGATCAGTATATTCATGAATCATAAAATAGTATTAGAAATTTTTAAAAGATTCGAAAAATTACAACCAAATCCTACTACAGAACTGCATTACAAAAATAATTTTGAGTTATTAATTGCTGTAGTATTGTCTGCTCAGGCTACTGATATTATGGTTAACAAAATAACTGAGCAATTATTTAAAATAGCTCAAACTCCAGAACAAATGGTAGAATTTGGGGAAAAAAACTTACAAAAACAAATTAAATCTATAGGATTATTTAGAGTTAAAGCTGCTAATATTATTAAGATTTGTAAAATTTTAATAATACAATTTGAATCACAAATTCCTACAACTAGAGAAGAATTAGAAAGCTTGCCAGGAGTTGGTAGAAAAACTGCTAATGTAATATTAAATACCGCGTTTAAACAACCTACTATTGCAGTAGATCGCCATATTTTTCGAGTTACTAATAGAATTGGATTGGTAACAGCCAAAACACCGTTAGCTACAGAGTTACAACTTTTAAAAATAATACCTAAAAAATTTATAATTAATGCGCATCATTGGTTGATTTTGCATGGTAGGTATGTTTGTGTAGCTCGTCAGCCAAAATGTAACGAATGTGCTATTAAAGATTTATGTGAATTTATTAAATAAACCTTTATAAAAATCAATATTTTGTTAGTTATTTTAGATTTGTAAATCAGTACGATATTGTAAATCTAAAAGGAACAGAAAATGTCTCAACTAAAATCAGAATTTGATTCTCCGTGGAAGGAAATTTTAGATATCTATTTTAAACAGTTTATGGAATATTGTTGGAATGAGTATTATAAAGAAATTGATTGGACTAAAGGCTATAAAACACTTGATAAAGAACTTAATAAAATTAGTCGTGATGCGCCTATTGGCAACAGGGAAGCAGATAAGTTAATTGAAGTCTATCTTAAAAATGGACAGGCTACATTTATATTAGTTCATATCGAAATTCAATCGAATTATGATGTACGTTTTGCAGAACGAATGCTGTTGTATCGTTATCGTATTAGAGATTTATATAAAAAACCTATTGCGAGTTTAGCTGTTTTAATTGATGCGATAGAAAGTTGGCGACCAGGAAGTTATAAAGAAGAATTTTGGGGTTCAAGATTAGAAGTACAATTTCCAATTATCAAGTTAACTGATTATAAATCTAAAACTAAAGAACTAGAAGCATCGAGCAATCCTTTTGCACAAGTTATACTTGCTCAGTTGGCGGTATTGGAAAAACAAGATCAAGAAAAAAGATTAATTAGTAAAATCACATTAACACGTCATCTATATACCAAGAAGTGGCTCAAAGATGATATTATAATGCTATACAAATTTATAGACTGGGTTATAGTACTTCCTAGGCTATTTGAATTAAAATATAATCAAGAGGTTCAAAAAATAGAAGAGGAGCTACATATGCCTTATATTACAACCGCTGAACGTATTGGTATAGAAAAAGGGCTACAACAAGGGATCCAACAGGGTGAGAGTGCTTTATTGTTACGCATATTACAATGTAGGTTTAAAAATATTCCAGAAGTGTATTTGCAAAAAATTGATCAAGCTAGTGCTGAGGATTTATTAAAATTAGCTGAGCGTGTGCTAGAAAGTTCTTCTCTAGACGAAGTCTTTGAAGCTTAATCGAGTTATATGTCTATTATACAACCAAAGCTAACAATATTACCAAAATCACAATTATTACTTTGGAACGAATTAATTGCTACCCCTAGAGAGTTTATACTGTATGGCGGTACTGCTTTAGCATTAAGGTTAGGTCATAGAGAATCTATTGATTTTGATTTTTTTTCTCCTAAATCTTTTGATCCAGAATTATTGTATAAAGAAATACCTTATTTAAAAAATGCTAAAATATTGCAACAATCAGGAAATACATTAACTTGTTTGATAGAAAGAGAAGGTAATGTACTGGTTTCATTTTTTGGTGGATTAAAAATTTATCAAATTAATACTCCTTCTATTGTAGAAACTAATAATTTAAAGATCGCTAGCTTAGAAGATTTAGCTGGAACTAAAACTGCTGTTATTCAAAAACGTGCTGAAGCAAAAGATTATTTAGATATTCATGCATTATTAACTTTAGGAAAATTATCAATAGAAACACTTTTAGCATGTGCAGTAGCGGTATATGGCAAAGAATTTAATCCTTATATTACGTTAAAAGCTATGTGTTATTTTGAAGAACCAGAGTTAAAGATCTTAACTAATGAATTAAAACAAATGTTTCTACAAATTGTAAAAAATGTAAATGTTGAACTAATACCTAAATTAACATGTTTTCCTTTAGGAACGGTAGACTTATGACAATTAAGCTTCCAATTACTGAAGAATTATTAACAGTTGCATCCCATGTTGTATGGTTTAAAACACCAGAAGAAACTTTATCTAACCCAACCCATTTTTTGGCATATTTAATGACATATGGAGTACATGAGGATCTAAAAATAGTTAAAAAATATTTAACTATTGAAGATTTTACTGAAGCTTTAGAAAATGCCCCGTCAGGAGTTATAGATCCACGTTCTTGGGCATATTGGAACGTAGTTTGCGGTAGGATACCAATACCACCCATGCCAAAAAGATTTTCATAATTTAGTTAAACAAATTAACTATATAACTGTAATTTTTATGTAAAAAGTACATAATATATACTCTCAGTTAATGAGTTTTGGTGCTCTAAAAAAATAATGAGCGGTGTTTGAGCCCCATGCTGTTGGCTGTTAGGGTTGCTAAGCGTAGGGCGAGTTCAGCGCAAAAAATGTTCAGAATAGACATTTTTGACGCACGCAGTGCGCCCGAGGGCAAGCGCCAGGATGGCGCGAGTCAATTATTTTTTTAGAGTACCAAAACTCATATGCGATCAGTATATAATCTGATTAATTTAAGATTACTTTATGGTTATTTAAGGTTATGCAACAGCTAATAATTGTTAGTGGGCGCTCTGGTTCTGGTAAAACGGTAGTCTTGCATACTTTGGAAGATTTAGGCTTTTTTTGTATCGATAATCTACCTATTGCTTTTTTACCTTTATTAGAGCAAACCATAGGTAAGGTTCATAGTAAAGCTGCTATAAGTATAGATGCTAGGAATTTACAATTAGATTTAGCTGATCTAAAAAATGCCATTATCAAATTAGAAGCTTCTTATAAAAAAATAGAAGTATTTTATTTAGATGCTAGTGATAATGCATTATTACAAAGATTTAGTGATACTAGGCGTAAACATCCATTAACTAGCGGTGATGTTCAAGATACTTTAAGAGAAGCAATAGTTAAAGAACGAAATATGTTGTTGCCAATTGCTAATTTAGCCAACTTTACTTTGGATACTACTAACTTATCACAACATGAATTAAATAATTTAATTAGAGAACGGGTTTCACAATATTTAAAAAAAGGGCAATTACATTTATTATTACAATCATTTGGTTTTAAATATGGCTTACCACCTAATGCCGATTTTGTATTTGATTTAAGATGTTTACCTAATCCATATTGGCAAATAGAGTTACGGCCATTAACTGGTTTAGATCAAAATGTAATAAAATTTTTAGAGGAACGTATTATAGTACAACAAATGATCAAAAATTTGGTTTCATTTTTAAGTGAATGGTTGGAGTGTTTTCAAGCAGATCATCGTAGTTATGTTACAGTTGCTTTAGGTTGTACTGGTGGTAGGCATAGATCGGTATATTTAGCGGAAAAAGTTGCTGAGCAATTAAAGATAGCAAATTTAAATTTAGCTAATGTACAAGTTAGGCATAGAGAATTAATGAATATTATATAGGTTTATTAAAATTGAAAAAAAATCAATCTAGAATTTTAAAAACAGAAGTATTAAAGTCAAAAATTTATCAGGAATTAGCAAACTATAAAGTTCCTTGTTTAGCTACAGATTTAGTAACTGCTAATGGTATTAAAGAATTAATTATCAATAATTGCCAAGTAATTTTAAATTTACAATTTGGGTTTCTATTAGGTAAATATTTGTTAGAACTTTCTAATAAATTACGGGCTATCTTAGAACCAGTAATTAATAGTCTAGCAAAAGAAGTTGGAATTAAATTAAGTTTAGAAATTAATTGCGATAGTAAAATATTGACCCATGCCTATAAAGAGAATGTAGAAAAAATCTCTAATATTAGAAATATTATTGCAGTTGGCTCAGGAAAGGGCGGAGTAGGAAAATCTACTGTATCAGTAAATTTAGCGTTGGCATTAAAAGCACAAGGTGCTAGGGTTGGTATTTTAGATGCAGATTTATATGGCCCTAGTTTACCCCACATGTTAGGTTGTCCAGATAGAGCCACAGTGATTGAAAACAAACTTAAACCTCATCATGTGTATGGGGTATATTGTATTTCTATTGGGCATTTGTTAGAACCAGAATCACCAGTTGTATGGCGTGGTCCAATGGTAAGCGGTGGTTTATTG
This sequence comes from uncultured Francisellaceae bacterium, assembly GCA_903907935.1. Classification (GTDB taxonomy): domain Bacteria; phylum Pseudomonadota; class Gammaproteobacteria; order UBA6186; family Azoamicaceae; genus UBA6186. The sequence continues at coordinate 24,570 of CAIVQA010000016.1, read as the reverse complement.
CAATTATTACACGATACCTCTTGGCCAGAGTTAGATTATTTAATTGTTGATTTACCTCCTGGGACAGGTGATATTCAAATAACATTGGCTCAAAAAATTCCTGTTAGTGGTGCTATAATAGTTACGACTCCGCAGGATATTGCATTATTAGATGCACAAAAAGCTTTAGTTATGTTGCAAAAATTGGATATTCCTATTTTAGGAATAGTGGAGAATATGAGTTCATTTATTTGTTCTAATTGTAATTATAAACATGATATTTTTGGTACCTCTGGTGGCATTAATATGGCTACTAAATACGGTATCCGATTATTAGGTAATATCCCGTTAGATTTAAATATACGTCAGCAAGCAGATTTAGGAAAACCAACAGTATTAGCTTTTCCAGAGAGTAATATTAGTAAAATTTACCATGATATTGCGGTAGCGGCGGCAGCGGAGTTATCTTTTTTGCCGGTAGATCTACAATTAGAATTGGAGGATATATGAGTATTAAATCAGATCGTTGGATCAGAAAAATGGCATTAGAGCATGGTATGATTTCACCATTTTGTGAAAAACAAATTAATGCTGGTAAAGTGATTTCTTATGGTGTTTCTAGCTATGGCTACGATGTGCGTTGTGCTAATGAATTTAAGATTTTTACTAATATTAATACGGCAATAGTTGATCCAAAACAATTTGATCCAACAAGCTTTGTAGATATTAAAGCAGATGTTTGTATTATTCCGCCAAACTCTTTTGTGTTGGCTCATACTATTGAATATTTTAAAATACCGCGAAATGTTTTAACAATTTGTTTAGGTAAATCTACTTATGCGCGTTGTGGTATTATAGTAAATGTTACTCCACTAGAACCAGAGTGGGAAGGTCATGTTACACTAGAATTTTCTAATACTACCCCATTACCTGCTAAAATTTATGCTAATGAGGGGGTAGCACAGGTATTATTTTTAGAAGCGGCTTTTAATGATGAATGCGAGATTTCTTATGCAGATCGTAAGGGTAAATATCAAGGACAAGTTGGTGTTACTTTGCCAAAGGTACTTGAGTAATATGAAACGTGTGCGTTCTTATACTAACTTCAGTTCAGGTTTAGGTATTCTAAAAAAACAAGTCGTGAAACTCGCCCCTCTTTGCGGGGCTAAAACAACACTCCTTGTTTTTTTTAGAACACCTAAACCTAGACTGAAATTGGCATATATGAAAATATTTTGGATATTTATTTTAAATTTTTTTATTTTTGAATTGGCGAATGCCTTAGTTAAGGAAGATTTATATAGCGCCAACATTAAAGTATTATCTAAAGAAATTAGTGTAGAACAAAGAAAAAATATAACAGAACAAGCATTTTCTGAAATATTGCAAAAAATTACAGGAAAACCTAAAACTTTAACCATACAAAATGTCGATCAATATTTAAGCCAGTATGCTTATAGCAATATTGATAATCAAACTATATTAAAAATATCTTTTGATAAGGATGCTATTAGCCAATCTTTGATAGATAATAATTATCAATTTTTGGGAGAATATAGACCATTAACCTTATTGTGGCCAAAAATAAACCAGCCGGAAAATCAAATTCAAGAATTATTACAACAAGTTCAACAGGCAGCAAAATTAAAGGGATTATCTATTATTTATCCAATGTTTGATTTAGCAGATTTAGAAATTTTACAGCAAAATTTAAGTGATGATAGGTTAATACCTTTAATTAAACAAGCAGCTAAGCGTTATGCGGTAGATGAAGTAATATTTATAAAATGTAACAACCAAAATGAAGCATTACAATTTTCTTGGCAATCACTTACTACGGATTGGACAATCATTACAAAAGAACCAGATTTTATAGCCGGGGCTAATATTTTTATAGATCAGCTTATGGAAAATTTTATTAAGCGTTATGCGAGCCATAGTCCATCAGAAAAAGAGACCATACTAATAAAAATTACCAATGTTATTAACTTAGAAGATTATGTTAAAATCGAAAATTATTTACAAAATTTAACATTTATTAAAAATTTACAAGGTACGAAATTTCAAGCCGGTGAAGTAGAATTTGAACTTAAAGTACAAGGAGGTATAACAGCTATAAGAAATGCTATCTCCACTAATAGTATTTTAAAAGAAATCGATGATCATCAGCATTCTGCTGGTAATAATGTATTGTTTTATACTTTGCAGACATAATGGTTATGATTCCACAATTACCATTAGAATTTAATTTGTTAGATAATTCAACTTTCACTAATTTTTTTTTCTCAGATAATAATCAACAATTATTGTTTGCTCTAAAAAATTTTGTTGATTTTAAAAATAATCAAGAAAATTTTTTTTATTTATGGGGGAACAAAGAAGTTGGTAAAACTCACTTATTGCAAGCGTGTTGCGGTGTTCAATTAAGTCAGAATATTCCAGCAATGTATTTATCGTTAAAAAATAATTTAAACGGCAATATGGATTTTTTTGATGGTTTAGAAAATCTATCTTTATTATGTTTAGATGATTTAAATTTGATGGCTGATTCTAATTTAGAAGAAAAATTATTTTATTTATTTAACAACATACGGGCTAAACAACATAAGTTAATTGTTGCAGCAGATTGTGCTCCTAGTAGTTTAAAATTACAGTTGCCAGATCTTAGGTCTCGGATGAGTTGGGGGATCACTTATTATTTACATGCATTAACTGAACAAGAAAAAATAGCAGCATTAATTATGCGAGCAGAGCAAATAGGCTTAAATCTTAGCGAGACCGTGGCTAATTTTTTAATATCTAGAGTATCTAGAAGTACTGGGCAATTATTTGGAACATTAGAAAGCTTGGATATAGCTTCTCTTGCGGCTAAACGTAAATTAACTATACCTTTTGTTAAGGAAGTTTTGGGGTTGTAATTTAAGGGATTATTTTTATGAAAATTCACACGAAATTTCAAAAGTTTCAATCTAAAAAACTAAAACATTTGAAGTTACCCTTTAATGAGGCAGAATTATTGGAGAAAATGACTAAAAAAACAGCACATGTAGATATTATTGCCAAGCCTTTAAAGGGTGAATTTTGAAAATTCTTTTTTATGATTAATTTTAATTACTCTGAATTTTGTAGAAAAACGATTTTTTGTAGCTAAATTCTTTTGGTGTGGGTACACCTTTCTTTTTGGGATAGGTGTACCCACGTCGAAAGAATTTAGTGTGTAAAAATTTCTACACCATAGAACAACTTTATTTAACCCTTTGTTATGGTTAACTTTATTATCAAAATTTATTGTTTAAAAAATCAATTTGCTTATTTTGATAAAATACTAGTATATACAAGTATATTAATGGCAGTCAATACACTTAAAAAATAATGATAGACCGTTAAAATTATAATAATGATAAAGATTAAGTAATACGCTGAATAAATACGATTTATTAAAGATAACTATGATACTACAACCAAAAATAGCTAATTAAATCATCTATATTTAAAGTATAAGTAATAAAGTAACCAACTGTTATAATGAAAATTATAGTAAATTATTATGCCATCAGAACAAAAACAACAAGAAATCATTAAATTTATAAAAAGCTTAAATTTAAAAGGTAAGGCAGGTGACGAAGAATTTAAAAAACGAGTGGATAGTTTAGAAAAAAATTTAATTGCAGGGAATGTAGTAAACGCAGTAACCAATTGGAATCAAGTTGTTAGTTGGGTTCAAGAAAGTCCTAAATATACACCAACAGAGTGGCAAGAAATTAGTAATTTAAGAGTAAGTTTTGCCAACCTTCTTACTGGCAATACTCAACAAACGTCTAATGTACCAAAACCTGGTAAACAATCATTACGCGATATCATAAATGACCAAGATGCACTAATAAATGAACTAGAGGAACAAATAGAATTAGAAAAAAGTGCTAATGGAATATTAACAACACAATTAGAACAAGCTAAAAAAGATAGGCAAATTTTAACAGATGGTAATGCAAGGTTACAAGGACAATTATCTACAGCTCAAAGTGCATTGCGAGATAAAGATAGTGAGATTAGAAGATTACAAGAATCGATTGGATCTTTACGAAAATCAACAGATTCGACAATAGCCAAGCAAAAGGATGATATAAAAGAATTAAAAGCACAAGTACAAGAATTACAAGCACGATTACAACAGTCGGAATTAGCAAATAAAGGATTAAGAGGAGAAAATGCTGAGCTACAAGGAAGAAATAAAGATTTAACAGCAGGTAATGCAAAATTACAAGAACAATTATCTCAAATTCAAAGTGAATTGCAAAGTAAAGATGAACAACTAGTGGTGCAAGCAACACAATTACGGCAGTTGGAATCAGCCAACCAAGAATTAACAAGTGGCAACGCTCAAAAAGACCGAACTATAAGCTCTATGGAAACACGGAATAGAGAATTGCAAGAAAAAATTAATGAGTTGCAAGCTAGCCTTTCCGGTGGAGATCAAGAAAGACAACGACAAATTGAAGCCTTACAACAACAAAAAGATACTTTATCCTCGCAAAATGCAGATTTGCAGGGAGAAAAAAGAGAACTTTCTGCAGCTAAATTAGCCGCAGAATCCCAAGTTGCAGCACTAACAGCCCAACTTGAAAAACAAAAACGTGAATTTGAATCATCGTTGCAGCAAGAGACAGAAAAACATGCATTGGAATTAGCTGAACAAACAAGTCAAAACGCAGATTTAACTACTAAAGTACGGGAGCAAGCAAAAAGTATAGATAGTCTTACACAAGAAACACTAGGGTTATCTGAAGAAAAAGTACAATTAGAAGAAAAACTTTCTAAGGCTACAGCAGAAATTGCATCTGTAAAATCCCAAATTTCACAATTACAAGAACGGCTTTTAATGCAAGAAAACGACCGTGATGGGTTATTGCAAAAAGAGAGAAGTGAGCATGGGGAAAAATTAAGTGAACAAGGTAAAGTAATTGAACTTCTAAGAAGTAAGGTTGAAGAACAAGCCAAAGATTTAGGTGTAAAAGATGCTGAGATTAAAACACTAAAAGATCAGCGTGAAGCAATGTCGATGACTACAGGATCCAGGGAACAAGAGTACGAAGATAGAATAGCAGAATTACAGAGAAATTTATCGGATTTAAGCGGACAGCTGCAAAAACAAAAAGAAGAAATGGAGATACTTGAAAAGGTATCTCTCGATAAATATGCTGAATTAGACGAACATCAGGCAAAAATTAGTGAATTAGAAGGAGCTAATGCCGCACAACTTGCGAAAATGAGTGAATTAGAAAAAGCTAACGCCGCACAACTCGCAGAAATTGGTAAATTAACAGGATTATTAGAAAAAGAACAAGCGGATCATTCTAAAGATAGTAAAGTTTCAGAAAAACAATTAAAGGCTAAAGACAAAACTATAAAAGAATTACAAGTAAAACTAGCAGCAGTCGAAGAACAGCTAGCTTTATTACAGGAATCAGAAAATGATAAATTCACTCAAACTGATAATCTACCTGAGCCAAAAGGTAATGCCATTACTGATTCTGCTGTTCCCGTTACTCCCCCTGCTATGGTATTAGAAGGCGGTATTGAATTATCTTTAGTAGAAGAAGATCATGGTATGCTTGCACAGTTCGGTAAGGAAGAAAAAGCCTTTGCCGCCCCACTTGCTTCTGGGCGTAAGCCAATAGTAGGTTTTATGCCAGCAGAAAAAGAAGGGGAGGTAAGCAGAGCATATATTGAAGAAGAAAATATGAAAGAAAGACTAAAGGCTTTAGGGTTAGGCAGATTAATGGAAGCTAGTGGGACAATAAAAGTAGGATAGGCAGATGGTGGGAGAATAAAAAATAAAATTGAAATTGATGGCAAAGTTTCTCTTGACGAAATAAAAGCGATGGCAGATTTTTTAATGGGAGTATCAGAATCTCTTCAAGCAAAAGGTGGTACTAATAAAACTAGAGTATCTATTTCTGATTTTGAAGAACATGATATATTAAGCATTTTAGAACAGTTTCATCAAGGTCTTGATGTAACCTCATCAAATGCGTATTCCGTAAGGATTAAATATAATGGTACAAGTGATGATATAAAAACATTAGTCGAACTACATAATAAAACCGCAGATATGATAAATAATCCAGAAAAAACACCAAAAGAAAAAAAGGAAGCACACGAAGCCTTAAAAAGCAATATAACAAAATTAAAAACTGCAGGTCTAAAGCCTGTTGCTGCAACAGATGATAAAAAAACTGCTACAACTCCCAAACTTTCATAATAAACCATTTAATTTAATAAATAACAATAAATTTGTTTTTATTAAGAAAATCTTTAAAATATATATAAACATATAAAATATATTTAACTTAGTGCTAAATACTAAATATTAGGATTTTAAAAATATGACATCACCTATTGTTTGTGAAGAAACAGAACTTAAGCCTTGTATGCAGCTAAAAGGAGGATTGTTTCCATTAACTACCTTACAAATTTTAAATAATGACCTACAGGCGTTAGAAGAACAACTAGATGCTAAAATCCAACAAGCACCAAATTTTTTTAATAATGTACCTATAGTTATTGATTTATGTCACTTAGCTGATCATTTAGATTTTATTGCTCTTAAAACTATTTTAATTAAGAAAAATTTAATTCCAGTAGGTATAAGAAATGCGAATACTATCCAACAAAAGTTAGCTATAGATGCTAATTTAGCTATTTTAAGATCACACAATAACTTCGAGAACTATAGTAAGCATCCTGGTAGCAAAATAAAACAAATTCAAGAAGACGGTACAGATATTACAGATGGTAAAGACAGAAATGATAGTAATAAAAGTGCTAATTTAAAGCCAATAAAAAACAAATTAATTGCATCTCCAATTAGATCTGGACAACAAATTTATGCCCCAGATGGAGATATTTCGGTAATAGGATCGGTAAGTAATGGGGCAGAATTATTAGCTGATGGTAATATTCATGTGTATGGTCCATTACGTGGCAGAGCATTAGCCGGCATTAATAATAATACCCAAGCTAGAATTTTTTGTAGTAGTTTAGAAGCAGATCTAATTTCTATTGCAGGACAATTTAAAATTAGCGAAAATATTGAACCAAAATTTTGGAAAAAACCAGTACAAATCCAACTTTTTGATGGTAAACTGTTAATTACAGAGCTTTAATATAGGAGAGAATCTTGAGTAACTTAAAATCCCAAGTAATAGTTGTTACCTCTGGTAAGGGCGGAGTAGGAAAAACCACAAGTAGCGCTGCTTTAGGCGCGGAATTAGCTAATCGAGGCTTTAAAACGGTAGTTATAGACTTCGATGTTGGTTTAAGAAATTTAGATTTAATAATGGGCTGCGAACGTCGAGTTATTTACGACATTATCAATGTTATTAATGGTGAATCCAGTCTTAGTCAAACTTTAATAAAAGATAAGCGGCAACCAAATTTATTTATTTTACCAGCCTCTCAAACGCGAGATAAAGATGCTCTAACTAAAGAAGGCGTAGCTAAAATAATCGAAGAATTGCGTAAAGAATTTAAATTTATTATTTGTGACTCCCCAGCCGGCATAGAACGTGGAGCGCTTATGGCTTTATATTTTGCTGACGAAGCTATTATAGTAACTAACCCGGAAGTATCTTCAGTAAGAGATTCAGATCGCATTATTGGAGTGTTAAATAGTAGGACCAAACTTGCCGAAGAAAATAAAGAAGTTATTAAACACTTATTAATTACTAGATATTCTCAATCTAGAGTTAAAAAGGGAGAAATGCTAAGTGTTAATGATGTAAAAGAGATCTTAGCCATTCCATTGTTAGGAATAATCCCAGAATCTGAAGCAGTATTAACAGCTTCTAATCAAGGGATCCCTATTACTTTGGAACAAAAACCTAGTAGTGCTTGTAAGGCATATAAAGAAGCTGTAGGCAATTTATTAGGGGAAAAAACTATACAAAATAATTCTTCAATGATTAGAAAATTTTTGGTAAACATAGGTCTTGTTGAGGATATGGCATGAGTATTTTTGATTTTTTCTTAAGTAATCGAAGCAAAACAGCCCAAAGGGCTAAAGAAAGGTTGCAAATTTTAGTTTCTCATCAAAGAACTAAAAATGGCAGGTTAGATTTTATTCCAGCTTTGCGGCAAGAGTTAATAAATGTAATTAGTAAGTATGTATCTATTGATAACGAACAAATTCAAGTTGAGCTACAACAAAACGAGAATTGTTCAACTTTAGAATTAAATATTACTTTAAATAACCCAGAATTGGTGGATGCTTAAGTATACTGGCGATGAGCAGTTAATGGCCCCGTCAACTTAAGACTTTTATCGTACAGGCTACAAAGGAGAAGGCGAAAGGTTTGGCTTTTAAGCGGGCATCAGCAGCATGGATGCTGAGCCTACATGGATGTATTCACGGCGTCCCGTTGAAAGCCAAACCTGGAGCCTTACTAGAAAAAATGATCTTAAGTTGACGGTATTTAGGTGAGCAGTTACGTATACTGATTTGTATTAGATTTTAGCCCCAGCTTGTGAGGCAATAGGTAATTTATTGATTAGTTCTATTTCCTGAGTAGAGATTTTGGCTTTATAGGCTAAAATTTCGACCCCTTGTTCTATAGCCTCAGTAATTTTTTTACTGTACTCTGGATCTATATGGTCAGCAAATTTTAAGATTTTAACTCCAGAATGTAATACACAGTATAAAAGTATTGCGCGATGTCCCTGTTTTTTTCGTAATATTAAGTACTCTAAGCTGCGATCTACTGATCTACTTACCAGAGGGAACATACCTTCGTTTTGTTCGTTACCATAAATAACATGCTCTAAACATACATAGCATTGGTGCGCCTGATTTTGTTCTAATACTAAAAATGGCATAGAGTCATGTTCATCAAGTTTGGTTTCTTGAGAAAGTATTTTATAATTAGCTAATTCTTTAATATACCCATATTTAATGGCTTCTATTACTAGTTTTTTCAATAGTTCTGGGTTAATACTTACTAAAAAACCGCCGTTTACTTCTACTAATTCTAGAGTTGGTAAACAATGATCATCGTATGGAGCAGAGAACCATAGTTGTGTTCCTAGTATGTCGCAACCAATTAACGGGCCTAAATTAGGGCAACGCAGCATAATACGACGTTTAGATTGTAAAACAACTTCCATTAAAAAACTAATAGGTCGTTTTAATAAAGTGGCCTCGGTTAATTGACTATGGTATTTCATAATTTATTTTTTCGGCACAAAAAAAATAAGCTTAACTAAAAATGCAATAAGAATTAAATGTAGTAACTACAGATATCGTCTTATTGCTATGTTCTGTGGATTTTGCTATAAATCATTATTTTGTTTTAGGAGGATTGGGACAATGGCAAGCAAAATTAAGAAGGGTAAGACTAAAAAGTCTAACAAGGTAGTAAAAAAGGCAAAGCCAACGAAAATGAAAAAAATCATCAGTAAAACTATTAACACTAAAGTTATTAAAAAGTCTAAAAATTCTGCAACTAGTAGTGGTGTTAAAGTTAAAGCAAAAGCCAAGGTAGTATCTTCTAAGTCAAAAACCAGACCACAATCTAAACTGAAATTAAAAGCTATTCACGCAAGTACACCAAAAAAAAAATCTAAAACTGTTGCTGTTAAGTTATCTAAAGCAAAACAAATAAAAAAAACTTCCGAAAAAAGTTCTCAAAAACCAGTAAAAAATTTTACTAATAAAAAATCATCATCTCAATTTAGTTGTGCTTTACCAAGTTTTCAAGATACTTCTGGGCATATGTCAACGGAAAATTTAATATCTCCAGAACATTTATTATCTGGTCCAGCAAATAAATTTGAACCATATCATATAGAGTCAACTGAAGAATATATGAATGAACAACAATTAGAGCATTTTACTAATATCTTAGAAGCTTGGAAACAAGATTTAATGCTAGAAGTAGATCATACCATTACAGAAATGAAAGAAGCAGATGTATTAGCAGATCCAAACGATCGTGCTACTCAAGAAGAAACTTTTAATTTAGAATTAAGAGCTAGAGATCGTGAAAGAAAATTAATAAAAAAAATTGAAACTGCATTAAAAAAAATTAAAGATAACGAGTACGGATATTGCGAATCTTGCGGGGTAGAAATTGGAGTTAGACGTTTAGAAGCTAGGCCTACTGCAACATTATGCATAGAATGTAAAACATTAGCAGAAATACGAGAAAAGCGAGTTTGACAACTTTAAGTGTTTGTATAGTTACTAAAAATGAAGAACATAATATAGAAAAAACTTTACAAGCTATTAGCTTTGTTGACGAAATTATAATTGTAGATTCTTATAGTTCCGATCGTACCATAGAAATTTGTAAAAAATATACCAATCATATTTATTTAAATGTTTGGCAAGGTTGTGGGATCCAAAAGAAGTTTGTTTTAGAAAAAGCTAGCTGTGAATGGGTATTAATTTTAGATGCGGACGAGATATTATCTACAGAACTACAAAAAGAGATCCAAAATGTTATTAAAAATCCTACAGAATATTCTGGGTTTTATATTCCATATCAATCATTTTATTTAGGTAAAGCTATAAAATTTGGTGATTGGTACAATGAATCGCATTTAAGGTTATTTAAACGTATTAAAGGTGAAATTATCCCTAATTTTGCGCATTTTGGATTAAAAGTAGATGGTAAATTAACTTATTTAAGTAATAAAATCCTGCATTATCCTTTTCCAACAATTGAAACAGTATTAAATAAACTTAATAATTATTCTACTTTAGGAGCTAAAGATCTATTAAAAAGAGGAGCAAAGTCCAATATTGTTATAGCTATTTTGCATGGATTATTTACTTTTTTTCGTGGCTATATTTTTAGATTAGGACTTTTGGATGGTAAATATGGGCTTATATTAGCTATTTCTAATGCCCAAGGAACTTATTATAAATATATTAAACTAATGTTGCTTCTGTCTCCAAATATTGATCAACAGCAATCTTAAATGCTTCTGTAAGATCTTTTTTTTGTTCTGCTTGAAACACTATTAAACAGTCTTTATTGATAACTTCTCCATAAAAACAGCTGGAACGACTAATAAAGTTAATTTTAGCAATAAAATCTTTATATTTAAGCATAATAGTATTCTATTAATGTATACTAATTGTACATGAGTTTTCGGTGCTCTAAAAAACAAGGAGTGTTGTTTGAGCCTCTTTGGTCTCTAGTTGCTCTTTGTTTTGTGAAAGGCGAGTTTCACGACTTTTTTTTTAGAGCACCGAAAACTCATGCGCAATTAGTATATTGTGGCTAGAGAGGGAATTGAACCCCCGACACAAGGATTTTCAGTCCTCTGCTCTACCGACTGAGCTATCTAGCCAGGATGTTTTTAAAACAATAAACCTTACTGTGGTTGCGGGATGAAGTCAAGAGTAAAAAATATAAGATATAGGGGTAAAACCCCCCAACATAAGGGGGGATGGGTTTTATTTATGGGCCATTTCCTTTAAGCCTTTTAAAGGAATAATTCTGACTCTTCTAAATGCTGGTTTTGCTTTAAAAACGGTAGGCTCGCCAGTAAATGGGTTAACACCACTACGTGCTTTTCTAGCTGGCATGTTTTTAATTACAATTTTAAAAGCCCCTGGCAAGATAAACTTTTCTGGGCCACCTTTTTTTAAATGTACTCCCATAATTTGGCAAAATTCATCCATCATTACAGCTGCTTGTTTTTTAGTTAATGCTGACCGTTCTGCTAAAGTAGATAATAACTGAGATTTATTGAATGCATTGTCTACTTTTTCTAAAGGAGTAGTTCTAGTTTGGTGGTGAGAAAATTTAACTGCGTTTTTTACAGTTTTTAATAAACTTGCTAGTTTGCTTTTTGATCTAGTAGGCCTAGCTTTGGCTTTAGTAGATCTTTTTTTAGTTGGTTTGGCCTTCTTTTTAGCCTTGCTATGTAAAGCCTTGCTTTTAGAAGTTTTCTTAACTCTTGTTGCTGCCATGCAAAATTCTCCTTTATTTAAAGTTAGAAATATATTTATGCAATATAGCATAGCTATATTTTTTTGCCTATAGGGTACGTACAAATAGATTTTAATAGTATGTTAAATAAAAATAATATAGCTGTACTAACTACAATTAAAGGCCCAGTAGGCCCATCATAAAATAAAGAAGTTAGTATTCCCAAAATAATTGCTATACAACCGAATATACTGCCTAAAATTGCCATTTGTTCTGGGCTTTTTGCCCAAATTTTTGCTGTAGCACTAGGTATAATTAATAAGGCGTTTATTAGTAATACCCCTACTAACCGGACTGCTACGGCAAAAATTAAGGATATTAGTAGGATAAATATCCATTTGATTTTAGGTTCATTAATTCCATTGGTAACTGCTAATTCTTTATGAATGGTAATAAAAACTAATTTATCCCATAAAAATATTAAGCTACTAAGTACTAGTACATCGATACAAAGAATACATATTAAGTCTAGGTTGTTTATAGACAAAATATCGCCATATAAATAGCCAAGTAGATCTATTCTAATGTTTTTGGAAAATGTAGCAAAAATTAGCCCTATAGCTAGGACGGTGTGGGATAATATGCTCAATATTGTATCATTGGTAAAAACTTTATTTTTAGAAAGAATAGTTAATGTTATTGCAATTAATAAGCAAGTACAGATTAAACCATAATAAATATTAATATGTAAAATTGTGGCGATACTAGCTCCAAATAAAGTAGCATGGGCTAGGGTATCACCGAAATATGTCATGCGTCGCCAGATCATCAAACTACCAATTGGACCAGATATAATTGCTATTCCAATTCCAGCTAACAAGGCTTTAATAATAAAATCAATCACTTAATTACACCTCCATCTAATGTGTGTTGGTGATCATGATGGTGAGGATAAAAGGCTAATTTTGTCATATTGTCGCCAAATAATCGAATAAATTCTGGACTTTTACTTACCATAGCAGGTAAGCCATGACAACAAATATGTTTGTTTAAACATATAACAGAATTTGTTCCAGACATTACGATATGTAAATCATGAGAAGCCATTAAAATTGCACAATTCAATTGTTGCTGTAAATATGAACATAATTTATAAAATTCTGCTTGTCCATTAAGATCTATACTTTGAGTAGGTTCGTCTAATATTAATAAATTTGGGTTGTTAGATAGTGCTTTAGCTAATAAAATTCTTTGTAATTCTCCACCAGATAATTTATGGATTGATTTTGGTAACAAATGTTCAATATTTAATTTAGCGTTTAATTTTTCATTAAATAAAGTTTTAGTTTTATTATTTAAAGTTAAAAATTTTAATACAGTTAATGGTATTTGTTCTGGAAAAACAATTCTTTGAGGCACATACCCAATTTTTAATTTAGGATTTTTGGTAATACTACCGGTAGCAGGTTGGATGAATCCTAAAATGGATTTAAGTAAAGTCGATTTACCAGCACCATTTGGCCCTATTATAGTAATAATTTGTTTTTGGTATATTTCAAAACTAATATTTTTTAATATTGCATGTTCATTAAAGTTAATGCTAAGATTTTGTATGCCTAATAATTTATTGTCTTTCATAATTACCTTTTTTAGTATTATTCTTTTTAGTCCCAGCCTTTTAGCAGATCAATTGGCAGAGCAACCAAAAAAGATCCATGTAATAGCAACTATCAAGCCGTTTTATAATTTGGCTGCAGCTGTAATGCATGGGGTTGAAAATAATAAGTTAAGCTTATTATTACATGGTAATACTTCCCCCCATGATTATGCTTTAAAATTGAGGGAGGTGGAAGCTATTCGACAGGCGGATTTAATTATTTGGGGTGGAGAAAATCTAGAATTTTTTTTAATAAAATTATTTAAGCAGCCTGCTATAGTTGATAAGTTACTTACAATCCAAAATTTGGAAAAACTTAATACCTTACCGGTTAGAAGTATTAACACTTGTTCCCATGCTCATGCCCATAATAATCGAGTAGACGAGCATATATGGTTGTCTCCAGATAATGCTAAAATTATAGTACAGGCTATAACAAAGGCTTTAATAAAACTCGATCCAGCACATAGGATCAAATATTTAGCTAATAAACGCCAGTTTTTAATAAAATTATCTAAAATGGATGCGGTTATTAGAAATAAATTACTTAAAGTAATAGGGCAGTCTTATTTGGTATTTCACGATGCTTATCAATATTTTGAAAAATTTTATGGGTTAAACCCACCATTAGTTATTAGCAATAATCCAGCTATACCACTTAGTGTTCACCGTATGTTAACTATTAACGATGCAATTAAAAAAGATCAAATTAAATGTTTGTTTAAAGAACCACAATTTAATTCCAAAATATTAAATTCTTTTTTACAATCTACTACTAAAAAAGGATTACAAGCGGGGGAATTAGATCCATTAGGCTCCGATCAAGATTTAGGCGCTGATGGTTATTTTAAATTGTTAGAGCATCTAGCAGATCAGTTTTGTAGTTGTTTTAAATATACTCTCAGCTAATGAGTTTTTGGTACTCTAAAAAATAAGGAGTGTTGATAGCAAAATATGGTACTCTCAAGTTACTTAAGTTCTATGTATTAAAGGATATTTTTCTGGATGCTCTAAAGCATCTAGATCTATATCTATATCCAAATTTGGCCAATATAAATGATGGTTATTTAAAAACTCAAAATTATAAATATCTGCTATTTTAGCGTCTTTAAAAAAAGGATATCGTTCATAAGGAATATAATATTCTTTTCTATTAATTAATAACCAAATACCAAATTGAGTAACATCAGTTATTTGGTTTAAAAAATTTAATCCACGCTTTTTTAATTTCATCTACCCTATTCTCTATAACTTTTTGAATCTTTTTTAACTCTATAGGAGAAAAACCAACACTATACTCTAAAGCAACAATAGGATCTAACCAAAATTTAGCTTCCCCATCACCAGAACGTACATGCACATGTAACCGCTCTTCCTCATTAGAATAAAAATAAAACCTGTAGCCTTTTTCAAATTTCAAAAAATATTGTTGGACTCATTATTAGTTAACCATTACCATGACATATTATTAATAGCATCATTTTCATATCTTGTAAACATAAGAGCATGAGAATTATAAGGCTGTTCGCTAAATGGTACTGTGTGGGGGAGGGGGGTATAAATATTATAGACATTCTATTTATTGTTAGATTAGCATATGGCAAATGGATTTTATGGGGCTATGGATTGGCATAAATAAATAAAAAGTATTAAGGAAAATTCATATGTTTAATAGCAGTCACCCAAGTCGGACAGGAGCTAACTATACAGCTTATATGCGCTCAATGCAGGATTCTGCAATGCGATCATCTCAAGCATCAATTAATATGAGACATACAGGTTTAACTTCTGCCTCACATTATACCCCACAAGCAAACTCATACTCTACGCCTGCATCTTTTTCAGCTAGATCTTCTCATAGCGAAGTTTCGTCATCCTCTATTGTTCCCCAACAAAGTACATCACATTATAATGAAACAACTATAGTTAATAATCCCACCTATCATTCTACATATACAAGCCCATCATTCCTCGGAACAACTCAGACTTCTTTTGTTCCAGCACCAATTCAACAAACTTTTACACCTTTTGCAAAGCATTTAAGTCCAGCTCAGGTTGCTTTAAATGGAATAATGGCAAAACAAAAAAGATTTTTTTCTAATGCTCATGGTGTTGCACAAATGCAAGCAAAACAAAAAGGAAAAGAACAAAAGGCACAAGAACAGCTACAAGCAGAACAAGCTAGAATTCAAGCTGCCGCAAGACTTGCAGAACAAACGCGAATAGCAGAAGAAACAAGACAAGCACAAATACAGCTTATAGAACAGAGAAATAGAGAACAAGCAAGAATAATGGAAGAAATGAAAAAGAAAAAAAAGGAGAAAGAAGAACAAATAAAGCTAGGTAATCATTATGTTGTAAATAAAGAATTTTATAGTCCCCGAGGTAGTAGCCTATCTCTTCCAAACAAAACAATACTTTTAAGTCCTACTAAAGAGCCAGAACAAATGGATAAAACAATTCTGTTCGGGTTCTGGGCTACAACAACTGCAGAAAAAATAAGAGATTTATCAGAAAGCATTGTTAAAATGCAATTAAAGGACGGCTCAATAGCAAGAGATGTGGAGTATATTATTGATGTAGCAAAAATAGAAAGAACAATATCGTTAGCCAAGCAAATGAAAAAAATAGAAGAATTTAAAAAAAGTATGGATGTTATAGTAGAAAAAATAAAAGAAGAAGAAAAACTATCTACAGACAAAAGAATTTACATTGTTAACAATCACAATTATTATAGCCCGAGAGGAAGCGAATTAAGCTGTCCTGATGGGGTGGTTTTTTTCAGTGTTGCAAAAGAAATAGAAAATATAAGCAAGAAGGATATGTTAGAATTCTGGGCTAATACATCTACAGAAAAAATAAAGTTATTGTTTGAGAAGCTTATTCTTAACGGCCTTGAAGTTGGATTACTAAAGAAGAATATAGCATATGCTATTGACTTGGAAAACATAGAAAAGACAATAACAGCAGCTATGCAAATGAGCGCTACTTCTAGCTCTAGTTTTTCTGCAGGATCCAGTTCTTCTGCTTGTTCTAGTTCTTCTTCAAGTTCAAATTCCGAAGATGAGCCAGAAGATGAGCAAGATGAAGATAAAGAATGTAATTATAATTATAGAAAAATTTTTGAGGGAGCAGATAATGGCATCATCGATGGTCTAGTTGAAGAAGGCATTATAGGCGGTATTATGGGAGCATTGAATGGAGCAGTAGAAGGAGGATTAGAAGCTCTTGACGAAAAATGTCTATGTGAAAACAAGTCTAAACTTCCTCCAGAAACTAAAAGCGCTCTTCGTAAATTTGCAATTACCACAATATTCTCACATCATAAAGGAAAAAAACTTTTAAAAGAGTTGACAACACAAAGTATAGTTGGGTACATGTCTGAAAAGTTAGGATTGAAAATTGACACAAGCCCAAATGAAGATAGCAGTTTGAACTGTAACATAATAGCCAAACAAATAGTTGAGGATGTTCTTAATAATGCCATGATTGCTACAATGCTTACTCGCAATATTAGAGTTGTTGCTGGAGCATCTATTGTGGGAGTTTTTACTGGTACTTTAAAAGGTCTTAATAAAGCAGTTTATCAGGCACAACAATACAAAAAGGAAAAGGAACATGAAAATAGCCCTCCCAAAGCTAGACCTTTTTAACATTATACGCATTATTATTGTGGGCGGAGTATACATATACTTATCGTATTATTGTGAGGTTGTTTCTTCTGCGGAAGAACAAAATTATCTTGGCATGCTTGCATATGCTAAAAAAGACTACAATAGAGCTTTTGATTTATATGAAAAAGCTGCATATAAAGGTTATGCTGAAGCTCAAAATAATCTGGGGTTATTTTACTATAAAGGAATAAAAGTTGAAAAAAATCACAAAAAAGCTGGTGTTTTATTTGAAAAAGCTGCAAAACAAGGTCTTGTTAAAGCTCAAAATAACCTTGGATTATTATACTATAATGGGAAATGTGGTTTTAAAAAAAACTATAAAAAAGCTGTAGAATTATTAGAACCTTTGTCTAAAGGTTCTTATTATCCTGCTCAATATAATCTTGGTCTTGTATACTATCATGGAGGAGATGAAATTAAACAAGATTACCTTAAAGCATTTGATCTTTTTTTATTAGCTGCAAAAAATGGCAGCTCTTCAGCACAATATACACTTGGTTTTTTATTTGAAGAAGGTAAAATAATCAATAAAAACACTAAAAAGGCTATAGAATGGTACAAAAAAGCAGCTATGCAAGGTAACAAGGATGCCCAAAAAAGATTAGATATATTGTTGGAAAAAAATACCTAGGATTATAAAACGAAGATTAGGTAATGTAGGCTCACAAAATGATTTTTCCAAAACTAGACCGTTCTAACATAATACTCTACCTTATTTTAGGTATAGCATTTCTATATTTTACATTTAAAAAAGATGAAATTGTTACTACCCCAGAAGAACAACTTCATCTTGCTGCATTGTCCTATTTAAAAAAAGATTATGTAAAAGCGTTTGCCTGGTGTTCTGAAGCTGCAAATGGCAATCTTGTTGCTGCTCAACATCTTTTGGCAACAATGTACATTGGCGAAATTGGAACCAAACAAAATTATAAAAAAGCTAAAACTTTACTTGAAAAAGCTGCAAAACAAAACTTCGATCAAGCTCAATATACCATTGGAAGACTTTATGAAGAAGGTATAGTATTTCCGCAAGATAATACTAAAGCTATAGAATGGTACAAAAAAGCAGCTATGCAAGGTAACAAGGATGCTAAAAAAAAATTAGGTATATTGTTGGAAAAAAATACCTAGGTACTCTAATGCCGACTAATTATCTCGATACCCTTCCGTCTATTTTTACGAGTAGCAGTGGTAGTAGTAGTTTTTTTGCTAATTCTTTTCTTTTTATTAAGCATTATAGGTTTTGGGATAGACTCCAAAGCTATTTCTAACACTTGATCGATCCAATTAACCATATGAATTTTTAAACCTTGATGAATATTTTCTGGAATTTCTTTTAGATCATGAGCATTTTCTTCTGGGATAATAACTGTAGTTATGCCAGATCTTCTAGCAGCTAATAGTTTTTCTTTTAATCCCCCTATTGGTAATACCTTACCACGAAGAGTAATTTCTCCAGTCATTGCTACATCTTTTTTTACTGGAATATTAGTAAATAATGATACTAAGGCGGTACATACTGCAATACCAGCGGATGGGCCGTCTTTAGGAGTTGCTCCTTCAGGAACGTGAATGTGTACATCGTATTTTTTATAGAAATTACCAGTTATACCAAGAGAAGCTGCTCTGTTACGTACTACTGTCATTGCGGCTTGAATGGATTCTTGCATAACATCACCTAATTGTCCGGTACGAGCTACTTTACCATCCCCTGCAACCTTTGCTGCTTCTATAGTTAAAATATCACCACCAACTTCAGTCCAAGCTAGGCCAGTTGCTTGTCCAATCCAATCTTTTGCATGTATTGATTCGTCTTCATTTTCTACTTGACCAAACCTATAGCGACGTATCCCTAAATATTTTTCTATATTACTGGCATTTAAGGAATAGCTAGTAATGGATGGATCTGATAATAAATTTTTGACGATTTTACGACATAATTTAGAAATTTCTCGTTCTAAATTACGTACACCTGCTTCTTTAGCATAGTAATTGATTATTTCTATTATGGCATCGTCAGATAGTTTTAATTCATGATGGTGTAAACCTGTCGCTTTCATTTGTTTTGGTAATAGATATTTTTTAACGATATTTAATTTTTCATCTTCGGTGTAACCGGTGATCCAAATTATTTCCATACGATCTAATAAAGCATGAGGGATATTTAAAGAATTAGCAGTAGCTATAAACATTACTTTAGATAAATCGTAGTCAACTTCTAAATAATGATCGTTAAAAGCATCATTTTGTTCAGAATCTAAAACCTCTAATAGAGCAGAAGCTGGATCACCACGAAAATCTGTAGACATTTTGTCTATTTCGTCTAATAAAAATAATGGATTATTAACTTTTGATTTACTAATTTTTTGGATAATTTTCCCTGGCATTGCACCTATATAAGTACGTCTATGTCCTCGTATTTCTGCTTCATCACGAACACCACCTAAAGATACTCGTAAAAATTTTCTTTTGATAGCTCGAGCTATAGATTCTCCTAAAGATGTTTTACCGACCCCAGGAGGACCTACTAAACAAATAACCGGACCTTTAGCTTTTTTTATGCGCATTTGTACTGCTAGATATTCAATAATGCGTTCTTTAACTTTCTCTAATCCGTAATGATCTTTTTCTAATACATCTCCTGCAAATGCTAAATCGTTACTTAATTTGGTACTGCGTTTCCAAGGAACATTTAATAGACAGTCTATATAATTACGAGATACAGTAGCTTCTGCCGACATAGCTGGCATTAATTTTAATTTGTTTAATTCACTAAGAGCTTTTTCTTTTGCTTCTTGAGTCATTTTGGATTTTGTGATTTTTCTACGGAGATCTTCTATTTCGTTGCCGCTTGCTTCATCCATTTCACCAAGTTCTTTTTGGATGGCTTTCATTTCTTCGTTAAGATAATACTGTCGTTGGCTTTTCTCCATTTGTTTTTTAACGTTGAATTCAATTTTACGTTTTATTTTTATAATATCTAATTCGTTTTTTATAATTCCAATTAAATATTCAATGCGTTCTGATAATTTTTCTAATTCTAAAATTTGTTGTTTTTCACTTACTTTAATCAGTAAATGAGCAGCAATGGTATCCACTAAACGAATAGGATCATTAATATTTAATAAAGAAGAAACAATTTCTAAAGGTAGTCGTTTATTTAATTTAACATAATTTTCAAATTGAGAAATTAAAGATTTAATCAATAATTCTAATTCTTTACCAACAGTCACTTGAGTATTTATTGGAGCTACTTCGGCCATAAAAAAAGGTTCTATTTTTTGGCAACTAACCATTTTGCCACGTTGTACCCCTTCTACTAAAACCTTAATAGTAGCATCTGGAAGCTTTAGTAATTGTAAAACAGAGGATACTGTACCAACTTTATATAAATCGTCGATAGTAGGATTATCGTGAGAAGATTCCTTTTGAGCCATTAATAGAATTCGTTTATTCCCACTCATCGCATCTTCTAGAGCTTTAACGGATTTATCTCTACCAATAAATAGAGGAATAACCATATGCGGGTAAACAACTACATCTCGTAACGCCAACATTGGCATAATTTCATACGTTTGATGTATATCCGGGTCTAGGTGATCACTCATAGATTTTTTTATTAACCTTGTTTAGTTTTATCGGAATTTATTATAGGCCCAGTTTGTATTTGATTTTGATTGGTAAATATTAAAATTGGATCGGATTTACCTTCGATAACTGATGCATCTATTAATACTTTGTTAACATTTACCATAGATGGTAATTCGTACATAGTATTTAATAATACAGTTTCTAGTATTGCTCTTAACCCTCTAGCTCCAGATTTACGTTGCATAGCACGTTTAGCAACTAAATTTAATGCTTCATCACGAAATTCTATTTCGACCCCTTCCATTTTAAATAGTTTTTTATATTGTTTTACTAAAGAATTTTTTGGTTCAACCAAGATTTTAAATAAAGCCGTTTCATCTAATTCGTCTAAAGTAGCAACCACTGGTAGGCGCCCTACGAATTCTGGAATTAAGCCATATTTAATTAAGTCTTGAGTTTCTACATCATGAATTATTTTGCTTAAAATATCGCTTTCTTTAGTCTTTGGGCTAATATCGGCAGAAAATCCTATACCTCCCACATTAGTACGCTGTAAAATTACTTTATCTAAACCAGAAAAAGCTCCACCACAAATAAATAAAATTTTAGAAGTATCTACTTGGATAAATTCTTGTTGAGGATGTTTACGTCCACCTTGAGGTGGAACTGAAGCTATAGTACCCTCGATTAGTTTTAATAATGCTTGTTGCACTCCTTCTCCAGATACATCTCTGGTTATAGAAGGATTTTCTGATTTTCTACAAATTTTGTCTATTTCGTCTATATAAACTATGCCAGTTTGGGCCTTTTCAACATCATAATCACATTTTTGAAGTAATTTTTGAATAATGTTTTCAACATCTTCACCTACATATCCAGCTTCGGTTAAAGTGGTAGCATCTGCTATGGCAAAAGGAACATTTAATAATCTAGCTAAAGTTTCAGCTAATAAAGTTTTACCAGAACCTGTTGGACCAATTAATAAAATATTACTTTTTCCTAATTCAACATCTGGATCTACTGCCGATCCTTTAGCATTTATTGCTTGTAGTTTTTTATAATGATTATATACAGCAACTGCGAGAATTTTTTTGGCATTTGCTTGCCCTATCACGTATTGATCTAAAACATTTAAAATTTCTTTTGGTGTATATAAAGAAAGTTTTTTATTATGATCCAACTTATCTTCAGATATCTCTTCACAAATAATATCGTTGCATAATTCTACACATTCGTCACAAATAAAAACGGAAGGACCAGCTATAAGCTTTTTTACCTCATGTTGACTTTTACCGCAAAAAGAGCAGTACAATAACTTTATTGTACTATTACCCCGTTCTTTTTTTTCAACCATAATAAAGTTCCACCTGATTATATACGCTTAAAGATGCTTTCAAATATTTAATATACTATCATATATACTATATATTATTAATGCCATTAGTTCTATTGTAAGCTATAATTGATTGTAGACACACTTACATAAGTTCTATATTTGTCTTGCTTCTAACACGGCATCTACTATACCATATGCTTTAGCATCAAAAGCACTCATAAAATTATCTCGATCTGTATCTTTTTCTATACGCTTTAAGTCTTGGCCAGTATGTTTGGCACAGATTTCGTTTAATCGTTTTTTTAATGCTAAGATTTCTTTGGTATGAATTTCTATATCGCTGGCTTGACCCTGAAAACCACCTAATGGTTGATGCATCATAACTCTAGAATTTGGTAGTGCAAAACGTTTATGTTTAGCTCCACCTAACAATAGAACTGCTCCCATGCTACAAGCTTGACCAATACATAAAGTACTAACATCTGGTTTTATAAATTGGATAGTATCGTAAATAGCCATGCCAGCTGTAACTACCCCACCAGGAGAATTTATATATAAAGATATATCTTTGTCTGGATTTTCTGATTCTAAAAATAATAATTGTGCTACAACTAAATTAGCCATATGTTCTTCTACTGGGCCAACTAAAAAAATTACTCGTTCTTTTAGTAACCTGGAATAAATATCATAAGCACGTTCTCCGCGATTAGATTGTTCTATTACTATAGGTACTAAAGTGTTAAGACTATTTTTAGTTGAGTATTCCATTTTTAATCTCCATTATTTATTTAATTCCTCAAAACTTATTAATTTTTCCGTTTTAGTAACTTTAGTCATTATAAAGTCCATTGCCAAATTAGTTAACATAGAATTTATAATAGAATTTTTCATATTATTATAAATATTTTTGTATTTTGGATTCGATAGTTTGTCTTTAAATAAATAACTAACTTCTTTGAGCTTGTTATTTAAGATTGCTTCATCTGGCTTTAAATTATTAATGCTAATTATTTCTCGTAACAATAGGGATAAGTGGACATTTTTATTTGCTTGTTCTTTTATTTCAGCAATTGTTTGAGCATTTAATTCTTTAATAGTGATCCCTTGTTCTTGATTACGTTGTTTAAACAATCGTTCTAAATTTTGTTGTTCAGCTATTAATAGTTGTTCAGGTAAATCAATAGGATAGTTTTTTAGTAATAGCTCAATTAGTTGTTCCTGTTCTTTTTCTTTAATTAATTGTTGTGCATATTTTTCCATATTTGATTTTATGGAGGATCGAATGCTAGATACATCACCATCCTTATTACCCAAAGCTTTAGCTAGCTCTTCATTAATTTCTGCTAACTCTTTTTCTTCAATTTTTTTAACAGTAATTTTAAATATTACTGGTTTGCCAGCTAAAGTTTTTTCGGCATAATTTTCTGGAAATTGTAGTTTTAATTCTAGAGATTCCCCAGATTTAGCATTTATTAGTCCGGATTCAAAGCCATCAATAAATTGTTCGCTACCTATCTCAACTATAGCATCCTTACCATTACCACCTGGAAATTCTTGGTTATCGATAAAACCAACAAAATCCACAGTAAGTACATCTCCATTTTTGGCAGCACGATCTACTATAACTTTCTTGCCAAATTGTTGACGTATAGTTAATAAACTGGTGTCTATATCTTTTTCAATAATTTCTACTTTTGGAGAGTTAATTTGTAAACTGGAGAAATCATTAAATTTAATTTCTGGATAAACTTCTAAGTTAAATACACATTCTATATCAGAGTTTGTTTCATCTTTTACGTGTTCCAGTTTGATGTCGCCAACAGGGAATAATTTGTTTTCTGAAATTGCCTGGTTAAGCCCAGCATCAATTGCTTCGCTTAACGCTTCTTTTCTTGCTTCGTTTCCGTACTTTTCATGAATTACTTTAAGAGGAACATGGCCTGGACGAAACCCGTTTAACTTTACTTGTTTAGTAAGTTTTTTAAGTTTGTCAGAAACAGCATCGTTAATTTTAGTTGCAGGAATAGCAACTTTAATTTTTCTGCCTAAGTCGCTGGTTTTTTCTATAAATATTTGCATCTTGATAACCTACATTTTGTGCGAAAGGAGAGACTCGAACTCTCACAGGTTGCCCCGCTGGAACCTAAATCCAGTGCGTCTACCAATTTCGCCACTTTCGCAATTATTGTTAATTAATTTTTTATTTGTAACTGCTTATCCTCCCAGTATACTCCTTTGTTGCAGTACGTAACTCTCACTGGTCTTGGAACGCGCACGAAATAACTTTAACATTTTGAAAATTACCAGGCGACTGTTTAGCGCTATTTTTTAGCTAAAATCGCCTGGTAATTTTACCATAAATGTTAAAGTTATTTCATGCACATTCCTCGACCA
>CAIVQA010000015.1 GCA_903907935.1 uncultured Francisellaceae bacterium | reverse complement strand
TTGGCAGCCTTAGATTTTGATTAATAACTTATGTAAACCTTGCTTGTAGTAGCAAAAGTTATAATTTTTAAATAATTTTCTTTGATTAAAGAATTCTTAGTTTAGAGTAAATACAATTTTTGACCGGGAGCTGCTGCTGTAGTATCTTCTTTATCGCTTTTACTTAAAAAGCTATGTAACATAGACAATTCTTTGTTTGCGGCTTCCAAAGGAGCTGCCGGCTGCATACATGGAGATGTTTCTGGAGTTGTATCTGGTAAAGGGGTTGCTTCTGGGCTTACTTCTGGAGTTACCTCTGGAACTATAACAGCAGAAGGAACAACTGTAGACGCCGCTGTAGAAGTAGCATCACTAGAAGTAGCGGCACTAGAAGTAACGACATCTGGAACAACAGGGTTAGCAGCGACGACATTAGGAACACTAGTACTAGATATAGAAGAACTTGAAGTTACATTACTAATCATTGTCTTTAAATTTCCAACATCCTGCTGCAATGTCAACAATAGCTGTTTTACTGCAGCAATTTCTTGCATACCAGCATTAAAAGAATTTTCCAAACTACTTAACTTACCTGGCAAAACATTTTCTAGATCTCCAAGTGTAGTCTTTAATTGGGCTATTGATGAAGCTGTTCCACCTTCTAATTCGGCAACCTTTTTACCTAATGTGTAAAAGTTTAAACCTAATGCTTCTACTTCTTGACACACTGTAAATATACTTCTATCCGTTACTTCTACATCTTTTTCACTTAACATAATTCAAATCCTTTTCATTTAAAAATATATATTTATACAACATGTCCAAGTATAGACAAAATTAATATAAATTAATGTACGCGAAATAAAGTGCCTTCAAAGGTTATCCACCTACCTATTTACCGTTAAATATAACAGGTTTCATGGGTATATACTCTCAGCTAATGAGTTTTCGGTGCTTTAAAAAATAAGGAGTGTTGTTTGAGCCTCTTTGGACTCTAGTTGCTCCTTACTTTACGAAAAGCGAGTTTCACGACTTATTTTTTAAAGCACCGAAAACTCATTAGCTGAGAGTATATACATAAAAAATCCTAAAAATTTATTAAATATTTCCTTGAAAAAACCTTAACCGACATTATCTATATTTGTATAAGTTTGTATAAAACATCGTAATATAAGATAACAATAAAGGAGGGATATATGCCATCTGTAAGATATAATCCATTATCTCTTTTGCGAGATATGCAAGGTGAATTTAACCAATTGCTAGATCGAGATTTTGTTACCACACCCGATCTTTCTAATGTTGGAACGGTTCAATGGTCACCGCGGGTTGATATTAAAGAAGAGCCTAACCAATTTATTATCATCGCGGATTTACCTGGAGTTGATCCTAAAGAAATTGAACTTTCTATAGAAAATAATGTGCTAACTATCAAGGGAACTCGTACCTTGGAGCGTAACTTAAAAGAAGAAAATTACTCTAAAACGGAACGTTTTTCTGGGGCATTTTACCGACAATTTAACTTGCCTGATCATGTAAATGGAGAAGCTATTAAAGCCAAAGGTAAACATGGTGTATTGGAAATAATTATACCTAAAAAAGAACGCCATGTACCAAAGAAAATTAAAGTACACGAAGAAAAAGAAAACTAAAATTAAGGAAAATAAATATCTTGGGAACATGCACTCTTGATAATTTTAGTAACTGCTCGCCTAGTAACGCGCAAGAAATAACTGTGACATTTATGGTAAATTGACCAGGTAGTTGAATTAGAAATAGCGTGAAAAGTTAACCTGGTCAATTTCAAAATGTGGAAGTTATTTCTTGCGCGTTCTTTATTAGGTGGTTTAAATAGAAAATGGTTAAATTATCGTTACGTGGAGTTATTCTACGAGAAAGCCTTATTAGTAAAAAGTTACCAACAGGCTTGGAAAAATATCTGATCAATACGCAATCAATCACTCTTGGTGATCTAGGTAAAAAAGTAGAGGTTCTAACAGTAAGTATACCTAAATCAGATCTTCCAGGTTTCGCTTTCGCTATCGCAGATGATTTACGACCAACTGGATATTATGCACATTTTATTGAAAATAATGATCGTCTATATATCATTTATCCAAAGACAATTTGCATTGCTGATCGAAATAATAAAGAAACAATTGCTCAATGTAAAAAAATTGGTGGTATTTATTCTATTCCAGAAAATCAAATGCCATTTGAATCAATGTTTGACGAAGACCATCCAAAAAATGACTAAATTTTCAAAGAAAGATATTGTTGTTAATAATTTAAAAATCCACACTGAATCTTTTGGGAAAACTTCAAAGCTTATTTATTGTCAAAACTAGACAAACATTACAGATCAAGATTATCCAAATTTAAAACCGGAGAGAGTGGGATTCGAACCCACGGTACGCTACAAACGTACACACACTTTCCAGGCGTGCGCCTTAAGCCGCTCGGCCATCTCTCCAAAAAAATTTTAATTTTAGCATAATTGACTATGCTTTCTATAGACAAATTCTAAAACATTATCCCATAATCTTAAAATTTCTGATTCACTAAATTTATTCATAATGTCTTTAGCATTATTAGCTAATTTATTACATTGATCCGGGTTATCTAACAATTGTTGCATAGAACTAACTAACCCATCAACATCCGTACTTTGAAATAGTAAGCCATTTACTCCATGTTGAATTAAATCAGTATTTCCAGAACAATTTGAAGCAATAACTGGAAGACCAAAACTCATTGCTTCGCATAGAGCATTAGGAAATCCCTCATAAATCGAAGGAAAAACAAAAAGATCGGTATTTTTTAGTATTGCTTCAACATCCATAGTTATCCCTGGCAAAAAAATTCGATTTTCTAAATGTAAGGAATTTATTAGTTGTTGTAAAAAATCTCGTAATACACCTTCACCATAAATTGTTAAAGTTAATTCTGGATATTTAGTAGATAATTTTAGAAAAGCATGAATTAAAGTTTTATGGTCCTTTTGCTGATCAAGCCTCCCAATAGACGTAATGTTTTTAATTTTATGATTTTTATAATCATTAATATTTATTTCAATTCCTGGCTTTTTTACCCAATTTGAAATTATAAACATTTTTTTTTGCCATGAAGCCGGAAAATAATTAAGAATACCTTTGGTTTGCACCACAATTGCCGCGGCTTGCCGATAAGTAAATAATCTTAATTTCTTATAAAATACTGGGATAATATGTTTATGCGGATCAATTCTTTCTGAAACAATTATAGGTAAATTCAACCAAAAATTTGCTAATAATACTGAAATATTCGCACCAACTAAAAAAGATACTACTAGATCTGGTTGTATCTCTTTAAAAAGCCTTCTTAATAAATAAACTCTTTTTATTATTTTAAAAAGTTGAATAATAAAATTAGTCTTATATTGTGGTTTACTTTCTCCCAAATTAATTACGTTTATATTATTATTTTCTTTGTTTAATTCGTAAAAAAATTTTTCTTCTTTAAAAAAAGTAATAAAAGAAATCTTATGGCCATTTTTTCCCCAAATATCAGCTAAACGAACTAATACTCTCTCTGCACCACCTATTCCTAACGAATTAATTACTAAAGCTAAATGCATAATTTACAATAATCTTTATAGTATTCTTTATACCAAGCAACAAAAGCATGTAACCCTTCAGCAATATTTGTTTTAGGAGTAAATCCAAAATCTCTTTGCGATTCACTAATATCCGCAATTGTTTCTTTAACATCTCCTGGTTGCATTGGTTGAAAATCAAAAACAGCCTTTTTACCTAACTGTTTTTCCAATTCAGAAATAAAATCCATTAAATTTTCAGATCGACTATTGCCTAAATTATAAATATTAGATTTAAGCTTGGAACTAAATAAACAAAGAATGACTCCAGAGATTATATCTTCGATATAAGTAAAATTTCTTCTCATATCACCATGGTTATATACTGGTATTTTTTTATTACTTAAAATTGCCTTAGTAAAAATAAATGCCGACATATCAGGGCGACCCCACGGACCATATACCGTAAAAAATCGTAATCCAGTAATTTTAATGTTAAATAAATGTTTATAACTATAACTCATTAATTCACAAGATTTTTTAGTGGCAGCGTATATGGAAATTGGAGTATCAACTCTATCTTCAATACTAAATGGTAACTTTTCATTAGCCCCATACACTGATGAACTACTAGCATAAACCAAATGATTTAAATTTAATAAATTTCTAGCTAACTCTAAAATAGCCAAGTGCCCGGTAACATTACTATCGCTATAAGCAAATGGATCTATAAGAGAGTATCGAACCCCAGCTTGTGCTGCCAAATGTAAAATCATTTGAATATCTGGATATTTTTTCGCTAAACCAATAATACTTTGATGATCTTTAAGATCTAACTCTATAAAAATAAAATTTTTAAATTGTTTTAAAATATTTAATCTGGCATGCTTTAAATTAACATCATAATAATTATTTAAATTATCCAACCCAATTATTAGGTGATCTTGTTCCAATAATCTCTTAGTAGTATGAAATCCAATAAATCCAGCACACCCAGTAACTAAAATTGTTTTTTTATTAAAATTAAGCATAAACAATATTTTCTCTTATTTTACAATCTTTATTAGTAGCATTCCGTGTATCAATTATTAATTTACTGTTATCTATTAATAACTGATAATCGATATTATCATGATCTGTACAAATAATTATTGCATCATATTTTTGAATATTCCCTATAGTTAAATCTATTGAATAAATATTAAATAAATTTGGATATTCTCTGGTTTTAGGGATTACTTTAATATATGGGTCAAAATAATCAACATGAGATTTTTTCTTAACCAGTTCTTGAAAAATAAATAAAGCCGGACTTTCTCTAATATCATCAACATTTTTTTTGTATGCCATACCAACAAGCAAAATCTTAGCTCCATTTAATACCTTAGCAAATCTCTCATCTAAAGCATCTCTTAATTTAGAAATAACATATTGAGGCATAGAATTATTAATCTCTCCTGCTAATTCTATAAACCTAGTAGATACATCGTATTCTCGTGCTTTCCAAGTTAAATAAAATGGATCTATAGGTATACAATGCCCACCTAACCCAGGACTTGGATAAAATGGCATATACCCAAAAGGTTTAGTTTTAGCAGCTTCGATTACTTCCCAAATATTAATACCCATTTTATCAAAAATCACTTTTAATTCATTTACTAAAGCGATATTTATACAGCGAAAAATATTTTCTAAAATTTTAACTGCTTCGGCAGAGGCAGTTGAACTAACTGGTACTACTTCTGGTGCAATTTGACTATAGAGTGCCATAGTAAGCTGTTTAGAATTTTCGTCATCTGCGCCTATTACCTTAGGAATATTTGTAACTGTAAAATTTTTATTACCAGGATCTTCTCTCTCTGGGGAATAACCTAAGAAAAAATCTTGCCCACATTTTAATTTATTTGCCTCTAACTGAGGCTGCAATAATTCTTTAGTAGTCCCAGGATAAGTTGTAGATTCTAATATAATTAATTGGCCTTTATGTAAAATTTTGCTAATATTTTCAGCAGTTTTTTGTACATAACTCATATCTGGTTCGCGATTTTTATTAAGCGGTGTTGGCACACAAATTAATATGACATCTGCGATCTTTAAAATATTAAAATCACTACTTGCTTGAAATTTACCAGAAGCATTTAAATTAAAGATATCTAGATCAGTAAAATTCTTAATATAAGATTGATTATTGTTTAAAAAATTTACTCTATTTTGATCAATATCGAAACCAATAACTTTAAATTTTTTTTGTAAGGCAAAAACTAATGGTAGCCCTACATACCCCAAACCAATAACTGCAATGGTGGCCGTTTTAGAATTAATTTTTTCTATTAATTCATTAGCTAAAGAATTTTTTAGATCTATTAATGCCATATTTCCTCGCTATTTATATTTTTTCTACTGCATATAATGGTACAGTAATTTTTACTTCTTGTTGGATTAAATTAATCAATAATTCTACCCGTTGATCATCTGTCATTTTTTCATAAATAGCCATATGGTTAATAAAAGCTCCATCTAAAATACGCACTTTATCTCCTGACTTAAATAATTCTAATACTGATAAGGAAACTAAACCTGTCTCATCATGATTTCTATATAACTCTTCAATTATGTTATTTGGAACACTAGATAACATCCCTTCTTTATTCTTTAATAAATATTTTACTCCCGGAGTATAATTAATTGGTAACCAATTACTATTTTCTTGGTCTATTTGAACAAAAAAATAACGTGGAAATAATGGAGCTAAAACAGGATAAACTCGTCTTGCATGACGCTTTAATTTTTTGTAACACGGAATATAAGTACCAAAGCCCTGTTGCTTAATATTAAACTCTGCAACATGCTCTTTATTTGGATGACAATGCACTACAAACCATTTTAAAGTCATTTATTAAAGTACCTACATTATGTATAAGTAATGACTATACATTCAAAACTATTTAAAATAAACTTTAAATAATAATTAATAATAAATGTATATGCTACAATTTATTTTAGATAATATTTTAATAGGTATAAGCTTAGCAGCCCCAATTGGACCGGTCAGTGCAGAAATGATTAAACGCGGATTAGCTCATGGATTTTGGGCTGCGTTCAATATACGGCTAGGTGGAGCTCTTACTCATAGTATTTGTTTGTTAATAACCTATTTTATTTTGGGTCGATTAGCAAAATATAACATTATTTTATTAACTATATCTTCTGTAGGCGTACTAGCCCTTATATGCATGGGAGTTAACACGATTATTAAGGCCTGTTCACTAAAAAATTTTATAGCCATAACTAATAACCATGATCAGGCTAATGAACAACTCAATATATCTAAACCTACATTAAAAAATGGCTTACTAACTGGCATGATCTTAGCTTATGATAGCCCGATCACTATTATATTTTGGTTAACTGTTTTTTCTGCTACTCTGTCCATGTCCCCAGATATAGCTATGGGTCTAAACGTTGTCGATTTATTAATAAACTTTTTTATTATCGTTGGAGTATTATCTTGGGGTGGATTTGTAAGTGGATTACTCCATTTTGGCAACAAATTTATTAAACTAATACGTATTATATCTGGATTATCTGGTATATTACTAATTTACTTTAGTGTTAAATATGGTTTTTACTCAATAATGACCCTCCTCGGATGCTTAACAATGGGGGAACTCTAAAACATTATCCCATAATTTTAAAATTTTTAATTCACTAATAGAGGTCACCCTCCTTCGAAGCAATGAGGGTGAATAAGAAATATATGCTACAAATTATTTTAAATAAAATTTTATTAGGTATCAGCCTAGCAGCTCCCATTGGACCTGTTAATGCGGAAATGATTAAACGCGGACTAGCCTACGGATTTTGGGCTGCATTCAATATAAGGCTTGGCGGAGCTCTTACCAATAGCATTTGTTTGTTAATAGCCTATTTTAGCTTGGGTCAATTGGCAAAGCATCAAACAATTTTATTAGCTGTATCTTCCATTGGTGAATTGGTTCTTATTTATATGGGAGTTACCACCATTATTAAAGCCTGTTCACAAAAAAATTTCATCTCTATAACTAATAACCAAATTAAAGAACAAACCAATACATCTAAGCCTACATTAAAAAATGGCTTATTAACTGGCATGGTATTAGCCTCCGCTAGTCCAATCGGTATTATGTTTTGGTTAACTTCTTTTGCTGCTACCATATCTTTAGATACAACTATAGGACTAAATATTACCGACTTATTAATAAACTTTTTTATTATTGTTGGGGTATTATCTTGGGGTTGTTTTGTAAGTGGATTACTTCATTTTGGCAACAAAATTATTGGACCACGAAGCTTACGTATTGTATCTGGATTATCTGGTATATTACTAATTTACTTTGGTGTTAAATATGGCTTATATACATTAAAACACCTATAAACATACTATAAATATATTATTCTCTAGTAAACCTATAGCTAATATGATAATTTAAATAAAAGTTACTATTACTGTAGGAGTATTAGAGATGAAAAAGCTTTATATATTACGTTATTCTCAACTTACACAATCAGATATGTCAAAATCCATTATTGCTTTTGTACAACAAACTAAGCTAAAACCAGATTTAATTGTAGCAGCTGCCCGCCAACAAGGTGGTTTACCACTAAACGAGTATAAACCAGAAGAATTAGAAGAGGTATTACAAGGTGCTATCTATTTATTTAAAATTGGAAAGATAGACGAAGAAACATTTATCGCTAGAATGAATCAAGCAATAGGTTCCAATTTAGACCCTGATACTTTTAAACAATGTTGGAATGCCATGTGTACTATTCAACCACAAACTTTAGCATCCCTTCGTCAGATAGAAAGTTTACAACAACAATATGATTTTGATATTCATGTAATAGGCAACACAAATAGCATACATGCCGATTATATAAAAGAACAATTTGAGGCAGCTAGCTTAAATATTAGGATGAGTCACACTTATTCTTTTGAATCTGGCATGTTCGATCCAAAACCACAACTACCTACTACTTATACATCAGTAATAGATTTGCGCAAATTAAGTATAGAAGAAATATTAGAAGAGTTCAGTAAATTAAGCATTGAGGAAACTCCTAAAACAACAGCACCAAAGTGTAAATTATTTTATTAGGAAACGATAATTTATAAATTAAGTGTAATAGAGTATTGACTTTAATAATTTACCATGTCTATACTAAGTTAGTATAGTAGTGTACTATAAATTTTAATTATATTGAGAACAAATTATGTCCATAAAAGGCACAAAAATTTTTCAAATTTCTCTTCTAAGTAACCTCCTACTCCGCTAAGGCAGGTATATATTCTATTTTCAACTTTTACAAAAATTTTTAACCGTAATCGTTCACGTTGGTACTTATTGCTGCAACTAGGACCGTATTGTTTGAGCACGTTTGGCCTGTTTTTAATGATAAAAGTGCGCGAGTTACGGACCGCAGTGCAGCAATAGGTACCCACGTGAACGGTTACAAAACTTTTTAGTTAATTATTGGATTTTAATAAGGAGAGATATTTATGTCTGCCTCAAAAACTAAAACTATTGCATGGTTTGTATGGGTTATTGCATCAATATTCTATGCATATCAATATATTTTAAGAGTTATGCCAAGTATTATGTTAAATGATATTATGCATCAATTCCATATAGATGCTGCTGTTTTTGGACAATTTTCTGGAGTTTACTATATCGGCTATTCTTTGATGCATTTACCTATAGGCATTATGCTCGATCGTTATGGCCCCAAAAAAGTAATGACTTACTGTATGTTGCTTACTGTCGTTGGATTATTACCAATAATTTTTGCTGAAAATTGGATCTATCCAATAATTGGCAGAACCATGATCGGTATTGGTTCTTCAGCTGCAATTTTAGGTACATTTAAAATAATACGCATGACATTTAGTGAACAACGATTTACTAGAATGCTTAGTCTTTCCGTAACTGTAGGTCTTATAGGTGCTATATATGGTGGTGGCCCAGTAAGATATATGTGCGGTATTTGGGGTTACAAAGTCGTTATACAAATTTTTGCTGCTATAGGTATATTACTCGCTAGTATCACCTATCTTATTGTTCCAGATGCAAAATCTAGTAATAAAGATACTATTATTTCAGATCTAAAAACCGTTTTTACAAATAGTAAGGTTGTTTGGACTTGTTTATTTGCTGGACTCATGGTTGGACCGCTTGAAGGTTTTGCAGATATTTGGGGAGCAGAATTTTTTAAACAAGTGTATGGTTTTGATGCAACAACAGCAAGCTATCTCCCTTCTATGATTTTTATTGGTATGTGTTTTGGAGCCCCTGTTTTAAGTTTTATCGCAGAAAAGACCGGAAACTATATCGGATCCATTCTTGGTGCCGGTATTTTAATGCTTATTACTTTTACTGCCCTTATTGCAGAAATGTTAACGGTAAGCAGTATAACTATAAGTTTTATTTTAGTTGGGGTATGCTGTTCTTACCAAATATTAGCCATTTACAAGGCATCTACTTATGTACCAGAAAATGTTGCCGGTCTTACAACAGCAATAGCTAATATGATTATCATGAGCTTTGGTTACACTTTCCATACCTTAATTGGTTTTATAATTAAGGCATACGGTGGAACCAGTGTAGCTAAATCATTTATTTATGGTATTAGTATTATCCCAATAACATTGAGCATAGGAATAGTAGGTTTTATTATTCTTGCCTATCAAGAAAAAATTAAAACATGTGCAGTCCACCATTTATAGAAAAGTTAGCACCAGTAATGTAAGCCGAACTTTCTAAAGCTAAAAAGCTTACAACGTTTGCTATTTCTGCTGGTAATGCTAACCGACCAAGAGGGATCTGCTGGATAATTTTATCAAGAATATCTGGCGCTATTTTGTCCATCATCCCAGTCTTTACATAACCAGGAGAAACGGTATTAACTGTAATTTTTTTTCTTACTACTTCATAAGCTAATGATTTTGTAAAACCATGCACTCCAGCTTTAGCTGTAGAATAATTAGTTTGTCCAAACTGTCCCTTCTGGGCATTAACAGAAGAAATATTAATAATTCTTCCATATTGGGCTTCGATCATTTTGGGAATAACATTACGGGTAACATTAAAAACACTATTAAGATCCGCATTAATAACTTTAATCCATTGCTCATAAGACATTTTAGCCAAAGTAGTATCTTCAGCAATCCCTGCATTATTTATCAAGATATCTATCTTACCTAATTTTTTAATTACATCCTGAACCATCGATGTTGCTGATTCAAAACTAGAAATATCTGCTTGACTAATAACAACTTCTCTACCTAATTTCTTTTGTTCTTCTTGCCAAGCAATTGCTTGTGCCGGATCTCTATGATAAGTTACTGCTACCTTAGCTCCATTTTCAATAAATTTTTCAACGATTGCAGTTCCTATTCCACCCATACCACCAGTTACAAGTGCTGTCTTTCCGCGCATAATGTTTCCCTACTTTGTTCTAAATTCCAATTAATACATACTAATCACGCATGAGTTTTCGGTGCTCTAAAAAACAAGGAGTGTTGTTTGAGCCTCATTGGCCTCTAGTTGCTCTTTGCTTTACGAAAGGCGAGTTTCACGGCTTGTTTTTTAGAGTACCAAAACCCATGTGTGATAATTATATATTTTAGGATTCAAAAGGCAATATTGGCAACTTACCACTTATTGGCTATATTGCCTAAATGGATCTCAACAAGGATGTTATAATAAACAACTCTGAAGAAATTATTTTAACTATTTCTAACTTATGTAATAAACTTTTAAAGATCTATAAAACTGAATTCACAGAGATAAAAGCCCCACTAGAATTTTTACAAATATCGGCTGAATGCGATATTTGTTTAAAAGAATTCCTAATTTTTATAGCCGACTCTAAAAATAAAGATCAAATTCATCAACTTTATCAAGATTTTTGGAAAGAATATCGAACAAACAACGAAATTTATTTATTATTTAAAAAATACTGGGGAAAAACATTAGATCTTATTATCAACTTAGAAGAAAGCTCTAAACAAAAATTAATTATTTACTTTAATAATTGGATAGATTCTTTAGCTCAACAAAGTTGTTTACTTATAAATGAAGAATTTATCAATACAACGATTAATACTATGGGGGTAAATTTATTACAAGGCATAAAAAATTGCTTAAATGATTTAGTCGCTAATAATGGTTATTTTAATATAAAAACTAATAATTTAGAAGAATTTACTATTGGAAAAAATCTTGCTATAACTCCTGGCAAAATAATTTATCAAAATGATCTAATAGAGCTGATCCAATATCTTCCAACTACAGAAAAAATTTATAAGGTTCCGTTATTAATAATACCTCCTTGCATTAATAAATATTATATTTTAGATCTCTCACCAGAAAATTCCCTAGTTAAATGGTTAGTTGATCTCGGTTTTACAGTCTATATGATCTCTTGGGTAAATCCTGGACCAGAACTTTCTAATAAAAATTTTTCAGATTATATGATAGATGGCCCTTTAAAGGCCATTGATATAATTACCAAAAACAATTCTTGTTCTACTGTACATACAGTTGGATACTGTATCGGAGGAACATTATTAAGTTGTATGCTGTCTTATATGGAACAACTTAAAGATCACCGTATTATAAGTGCAACCCATTTTATGTCACTTTTAGATTTTTCAAATTTAGGTGATATTAATATATTTGTTAATGAAGCAATATTAAATTTTTTAGAAAATTTAATGAATAATAAAGGTTATCTAGATGGTCGTTTATTACAAATGGTATTTAATAGTCTACGACCAAACGATTTAATATGGCCTTATTTTATTAATAACTATCTTTTAGATAAACCTTTAAAAGCATTCGATGTGCTTTATTGGAACTCTGATTCCACCAATCTACCTGCTCAAATGTACAATTTTTATTTGCGTAATTTATGTTTTAAAAACTTATTACAAAAACCTAATGGTATAACAATAAATAATATACCTATTAATTTAAATAAGGTTAATGTACCAATTTTTTCTGTTGCTGGAGAAAAAGATCATATTACACCTTGGAAATCAGTTTACGCTGGTGCACAATTATATAAAAGCCAATCGCAATTTGTACTTTCTTCTTCTGGGCATGTAAAAGGGCTAATTAATCCACCTGCCGATCATAAATATTCTTTTAGGATTAATAATAAAATGCCAAAAAATCCTGAAGAATGGCTTAAAACCAGTAAGGAACACCCAGGTTCTTGGTGGAATTATTGGACTAATTGGTTAACTAGTATTAATTCTGAACAAGTAGCAGTTAAAAATTTAGGTTTAAAAAATAATATTAATATTTTAAGAGATGCTCCAGGTTCTTATGTGTTAAAAAGACTCGAGAGTATTATTGCCTAAGGAATGTGCACTCCATAAGCTGTAGCATTTATGGTAAATTGACCAGACAATTAAACTAGAAATACCGTAAAAAGATAATCTGGTCAATTTCAAAAAATGTCAGGATAGACATTTTTGTCGCGCCTCAGCGCGCCCGTAGGGCGAGCGCCAGGATGGCGCGAGACAAAATGTGGAAGTTATTTAGTGCACGTTCCTTAGGAATGCGCACCTCATAAGCTTATGGGACACATTCCTAAACAAGCTTCATGGTGTGATTTGCAATCATTAATTCTTCGTTAGTCGGAATAACAGCAACAACAATCTTACTATTTTTATCACTAATAATTGTTGCATTGTTTTTATTAGCAGTCTCATCAATACTTAATCCAATCCAAGAAAACCACTGGCATATTTTTTGACGAACTAAATATGCATGCTCACCAATGCCTGCAGTAAACACTAAAGCTTCTAAACCTTTTAACGGAATAATTAAAGCTGCAATTTCTTGTGCAGCTCTATAACAATACATTTCTATTGCTTCTTTGGCGTTAGCCTCTGTACTTCCCAATAATTCCCTAACATCACTACTAATTCCAGAAACCCCAAGTAATCCTGATTCAGAATATAATAAATGAACTGTTTGTTTTATGTTAAGCTTTAATTCTTCTAATAAATATAATACCACTCCTGGATCTAAGTGCCCAGTACGAGTGCCCATCATTAATCCTTCTAAAGCAGTAAAACCCATAGAAGTAGCTTTACTTTTAAGTTGATGCATAGCACAAAGACTAGATCCATTTCCTAAATGAGCCACCACCACTTTTCCTTCCGCTGCCTTAGTTGGAATATATTTTGGTAAAATATTAGCAATATATTCATAAGAAAGTCCATGGAAACCATAACGAATAACTCCCGATTCCGTTAATTTTCTAGGTATAGCAAATAATTTTGCTAATTTTTCTTGTGTTGCATGAAAAGCAGTATCAAAACATGCAACTTGGTGCAAAGTTGGATAAAGTTTTCTAAGTGTAACAATAATTTTAAGATTATATGGTTGATGCAATGGAGCTAAAGGTATTAATTTAGTTAATCCATCTACTACAACATCATCTATTAAAATAGGTTGCAAATAATTGGTGCCGCCATGCACTACTCTATGGCCAACAGCTTTAATAACAAACCCTTCTAAACATGAATTAATAGAAGTAATTAATTCAGATACTATTTGTTCATAATCATTAGACGCAAGAGTTTTAGATAAAACTATTTTTTTCTGTGCATCATAAATTATAATATCAGGAGTACTAGCAATATGATCTACCATGCCATAATGCAATTTTTTAGTATCGGTTTCTTCAGTAAAAATCGCAAATTTTATACTAGAAGATCCGGCATTAATAACAAGAATAGCATTTTTACTCATGCTTGAGAATCCCTATATCTCATATACATTAACGCCATAGCACAAGATACTTTTCGTGATTCGGTATCGCTTCCTCTACTAGTTAAAATTATTGGAACAGAAGTACCAAGAACGAGTCCTGCAGCTTCCATACCAGAAGCATACGTCATTTGTTTGTACAGCATATTACCTGATTCAATATCTGGCACAACAATAATATCAGCGTCTCCTGCAACTTTAGATTCTATCCCTTTAACTCTGGCAGACTCTAGCGATATAGCATTATCAAAAGCTAAAGGACCATCTAAAATTCCACCTGTTATTTGGCCACGTTCTGCCATTTTACAAAGAGCAGTAGCATCTAATGTTGATGGTATTTTTTCGCTTACGGTTTCAATAGCAGATAAAATAGCAACTTTTGGAGTGCCCAACTGTAGCAATCTAAATAAATCTATCGCATTTTTTACGATATCTACTTTATCTGAAAGAGTAGGACGAATATTAATAGCCGCATCAGTAATAAAAAGTGGTTTTGGATAATTCTGGGCATCTATAACAAATACATGGCTTATTCTGCGAGCGGTACGTAACCCTGTTACTTTATTAACAACACACGCCATTAATTCATCAGTATGTATATTGCCTTTCATTAAGGCTTCTATTTCTCCTTTTTTCGCCATAGCAACTGATAATTCTGCAGCTTCATGACTATGTTTAGTATCTATAATCATATGATTAGAAAGATCTATATTACTTTCTTTAGCTACACTTAAAATTTTAGCTTTTGGTCCAATAAACACTGGAGTAATCAACCCTTCTTCAGCACCAATGATAGCTCCGGCTATAGAAATTCTATCAACTGGGTGCACTATAGCTGTTTTTATTGGGGTGAATTTTTTATTAAGAGAAATTAAATAATCATATAAAGAATTTTTATGTTCCTTTAAAATCATATCAGGTAAAACAACTCGTTCTCTTTTTACCTTTTCAGTAGGAGCCATTACTGTAGCAGTACCAGTAATCGCTACAATATCATTTTGAATAGTACATCTACAGTCTAAATCTATAATTGGTTTAGAAGCATGTTTTTCTATTACTGTTACCGTAACGGTAACAGTATCTCCTATTGAAATAG
This sequence comes from uncultured Francisellaceae bacterium, assembly GCA_903907935.1. Lineage (GTDB taxonomy): Bacteria > Pseudomonadota > Gammaproteobacteria > UBA6186 > Azoamicaceae > UBA6186. The sequence goes on along the minus strand of CAIVQA010000015.1, from coordinate 5,636 downwards.
GGTGTAAAAATTTTAAAGTTTGTGCTAAATAAATTGCACCTGGGCCTGGCAATTGAGTTCCCAATACGGTAGAAATTAATGCTCCACCCCACATACCGTGAGCTACTATTTTATGAAATATATCTGTTTTAACATATTCTTTATCCAAATGTGCCGGATTAATGTCCCCAGACATAATTGCGAATAACTCTATATCTTTTTCAGTTAAAATGCGTGTTAAAACCGCATTATCCCCAACTTTGATTTCATCAAATGTATGATTTTGAATATATTGCATAATAATAATCCCCAGTTATTTTTGTAAAACGTAAACTCCAGGTGCATCACATAAAATAGAATAGCCTTTTTCCTTATTACCAATACTAGGAGGGCTTACTTTAGTTTCAGAAAACCCTGCAGCCCATCGTTGCCATTCTGGCCACCATGAACCTTCAAAAAATGGAGCACTTTTTTGCCAAGCATCTGCTGCAATACATTTATCGTGTTTCTTTTTAGTCATAACTTGATAAGAACGTCCATGATGGCCAGGCTCACTTACAATACCAACATTATGCCCACCGCTTGTTAACAAGAAAGTAAAGTCAGTTTTAGTAAAGAAATTAAGTTTATATACAGATTTCCAAGGAGCAACATGATCGGTTACAGTACCAACAGCAAAAATAGGCACGTTAATGTTTATTAATGATATTCCTTCACCATTAACCGAAAAATTACCTTGTATTAAAGAATCATTTAAGAAAAATTCTTTTAAATATTCTGAATGCATTTTGTATGGCAATCTAGTAGAATCTGCATTCCAAGCCATAATATCAAATAAAGGTTGTCTTTCCCCAATCAAATAATCTCTAATTAGACGTCCCCAAATTAAATCATGTGAATGCACAACAGCAAATGAATCTGCCATTTGTTTACCTTCTAAATACCCTTTTTGCGACATAACATCTTCTAGCATAGATATTTGACTATCATCTACAAATACTAAAATTTCTCCTGCATAAGTAAAATCCACCTGTGCAGCGAAAAGAGTAACGCTTTTTAATCTATTATCTGATTTTCCAGCCATAAAAGCCGCTGCTATCGCAAGCAATGTACCACCAATACAATACCCAACTGCATTAATTGGAGTATTTGGGATAACACTACTAATAACATCTATCGCAGACATAACACCTAAGTTAATATAGTCATCTATTACTAAATTTCTTTCTATATAACTTGGATTTTTCCAAGAAATCATAAAAACAGTATGTCCTTCACCAACTAAATACTTAACTAAAGAATTATGAGCAGAAAGATCTAAAATATAGTATTTCATAATGCATGCAGGCACTATTAAAATAGGAGTACTATAAACTTGTTCGGTAGTTGGAGAATATTGAATAAGTTCTATTAAATTATTTCTATAAATAACCTTGCCTGGGGTAATTGCTATATCTTTTCCAACTTGAAATTTTTCTTCTTTATGATCTTTATTTTTAATTGGAGATTTATATATTGCAGCAGATAGATCTTCTAGTAAATTGCTAAAACCTTTTACAAAATTAGCACCTTTTTGTTGCTCTGCAATAGATAAAACCTCTGGATTACTCCAAACAAAATTAGTTGGCGCCATCATGTTTAATATTTGTTGTAACATAAATTGATTCATTAACTGATGATGTTTAGTAACTCCTTTCACATTAGCTGCATCACGCCAAAATTTTTCACATTGTAAAAACCCTTCCGCATAAAAATTAAAAGGAAATTCTTTCCATAAATCATTTTTAAAACGTCTATCGGTACACTCATATTGAGATGTAATCCAATAAAAGACATTTTCATAAAATTTTTGCATTAAGCCTAGTTGCGTACCAGGTGACACCATAAGGTGCATTAACCAATCAAACATAGATAACTGATAAGCAATGGAAGAAACACCGATATACTGATTAAGCCAAGCATGAAAAACTTGATCAAGAAATGTATTAGTAGCCATTAACCTATTTGTAGTCGAAAACGCTGTTTTATTATCGTTTCTTACAATTTGCTGATTTGTCATATCTCTTGCCATTTTATTAAGCCATAAGACTGAGTATAGCATCTAATCACTTTTTTGACTTTTTTATATAGCATCACTATATTGAATACATAGTCGCTACAGATCAATTTTAGGTGTTAATAGGGGGGCAGACACATGTCTACAGTAGGTTTAGATCCAGTCAGTATGTTTTGGAAAATGTTATTAAATGCACAAGAATTAAATCAATTAACATTAAAAGCATTTTTAAATACCCAAAAGGTACAACAATCACAACAATCATTAGAACAACTACTACAAGAATATATGATGTATGTCGGCGATAATACTTCTGTTGCCTTATCAATGGTGCAAGCTCTTAGCAAAGTTAAAAACCCTGAAGAATTTGTTAAAACTCAAGAAAAACTTTTAACAGAATATAGCGAAAAAAATCTAGAACATACTAAAAAATTTCTTAATTTATATAACAATTTATGGCAAGAAATTTATCATTGCACTAAAGAAAACACTAGTGATTTTACTGAAAAATGTACTGAAGCTGCTAATGATTTAACAAAAAAATTCACAGAAAATGTTAATAAATTTGCAGAAACAGCAGCTACTTTAAGTGGAGCAGCTTGTTGCAAAGGAAGTAACAGTGGTGGTGGTGGTAACAATAAAAGACATCAAAACGTTACCGAACATCAGTAATCAAGTTTAATATATAATATATACAAAAACCCACCATAATTTATAAATAACCCCTCTTTTTTAAGGAGGGGTTATATTATCAATAAATGAGTTTTCAGTACTCTAAAAAAATAATGAGCGGTGTTTGAGCCCCATACTGCCGCTGTTAGCGCTACTGAACGCAGCGCGCCCGAAGGGCAAGCGCCAGGATGGCGCGAGTCAATTATTTTTTTAGAGTACCGAAAACTCATTTGCGATCAGTATATTTAATTTAATCTTTCGATCGCAATCGCAACTGCCTCTCCACCGCCAATACAAAGACTTGCAACACCTAACGATTTATTACGATTTTTTAATCCATTCAATAATGTACAAATAATACGCGTTCCTGATGCTCCAAGAGGATGTCCTAATGCTACAGCCCCACCATATATATTAACTTTGTCATAAGAAATATTAAGTTCCCGCATAGTAGCCATAGTAACTACTGCAAAAGCTTCATTAAGCTCATAAAGATCTGGAATATCAACTGTCCATTTTAATATTTTTAAAAGCTCCTTTATTGCACCAACTGGCGCCGTAGTAAACCATTCTGGAGCATGAGAAAAACTAGCATGAGCTAAAATTTTTGCTAATGGTTTTAAATTTCTTTTTTTTGCTTCACTTAAACGCATTAAAACTAAAGCCGCTGCTCCATCCGAAATAGAACTTGCATTAGCAGCTGTAACTGTACCATTTTCTTGGAATGCTGGTTTTAATGAACGAACTTGATCTGGTTTAGCAACCCTAGATAAACTTTCATCTTGTTTTACTATAATTGCATCACCTTTTTTAGGTTTAACTGTAACAGGAGTAATTTCTAAATCAGTTTCAAAATTACCAGAATCTCTTGCTTGTACAGCTCTTGATACAGAAGTTAGTGCAAAATCATCTTGTTCTTTTCTTGAAAAATTATATTTTTCTGCAGTTTTTTCAGCAAAAAAACCCATTAATTTACCAGAATAAGCATCTTCTAAGCCATCTACAAACATAAGATCTCTAATTTGGCCATGAGCCATACGATAACCACTTCTAGCCTTATCTAACATATATGGAGCATTAGTCATACTCTCTAAGCCACCAGCTAGAAATATAGAATTGCTTCCTGCTAATAACATATCGTGCGCTAACATGACTGTTTTCATTCCAGATCCACATACTTTATTTATAGTGGTACAATCTGTCGATTGATTCATACCAGCCTTAATAGCAGCTTGTCTTGCTGGTGCTTGCCCAAGCCCACCAGACAACACACAGCCCATTAATACTTTTTCAACATCATTTAGTTGTAACCCAGCTCGCTGGATCGCTGCACGAATTACTACTGCTCCCAGTTCTGGTGCTGTAAAATTGGTAAAAATTCCCTGAAAAGTTCCCATTGGGGTTCTAGCAGAACCAACGATAACTACTGGATCAGAATCCATTCTCAAATCTCCATATAAATTCAGTAAAAATTATATATATACTCTCGGTTAATGAGTTTTCGGTGTTCTAAAAAACAAGTCGTGAAACTCGCCTTTCGCAAAGCAAAGAGCAACTAGATGCCAAGGAGGCTCAAACAACACTTCTTGTTTTTTAGAACACCGAAAACTCATTAGCTGAGAGTATATTAACCAATAACAGAATACCCTGCATCAATATATAAAATATCACCAGTAATATCTTTAGCTAAATCGCTAACCATAAATGCTGCTAAATTACCAACACTATTAATATCAACCCCTCTATGTAGTGGTGATTTTTGCACTGCAATATCTAAAAGTTCTTTAAAATCAGAAATACCAGAAGCAGCTCTAGTCATAATTGGCCCTGGTGATAAACCGTTAACGCGAATATTTTTAGTTCCTAAATCATTAGCTAAATAACGCACCGTTGATTCTAAAGCTGCTTTAGCAACCCCCATTATATTGTAATTTTTAATTACTTTTGTAGATCCATAATAACTAACTGTTAATATAGAGCCACCATCTTTCATCAAAGGTTCTGCCAACTTAGATAATTGGATCAATGAATAACAAGAAATATCCAAGGTTTTTAAAAAACCTTCTCTAGAACAATCAACCACTCGACCATGTAAATCTTTTTGAGGAGCAAAGGCAATAGCATGTAATAAAAAGTCTAATTTACCCCAAGTTTTTTCTATAGCAGCAAACACCTGTTTAATTTCGTCTTCTTTTTCAACATTTCCTGGTAAAAATATCGGGCAATTTATTTGATCTATTAATGGTTTGGTATATTGTTTAGTTTTCTCAGATGCATAAGTAACAGCTAATTGAGCTTTACTATCATGCATTTTTTTTGCACACCCCCACGAAATACTATTTTCGTTAGCTACTCCTACCACTAAACCCACTTTACCTTCTAAATTGATCAACATAGATTTGCCCTCCCACTATAAAAACTATAGTTCTTTTTCTACATTGTTCCAGGAATGTTATCACACTTGCATCTTATAATAGCTATAATAAGTTATACTATATTAAACGCACATGAATTTTAGGTACTATAAAAAAAAATGCCACAATCTGAAAAAACTCAAGGTAATAAGCTAATTCTTTCCTGTGTAATAGGAAATGCTTTAGAATGGTATGATTTTATCATCTATGGCTATTTTGCTCCTATTTTAGGACAACTGTTCTTCCCTTCTAACGATCGTTATTCCCAACTAATGTGTTCATTTGGAGCTCTAGCCGCTGGATTTTTAGCAAGACCAATAGGAGCAGTATTATTTGGTCATATAGGCGATAAAACCAGTCGTATAGTAGTCCTAATGCTTTCTATTTACATTATGTCTATTCCTACTACTTTAATTGGTTGTTTGCCAACCTATGAACAAATCGGATGGTTAGCTCCTCTTTTACTTACCATTTTTCGTATTCTACAAGGACTAGCTATTGGCGGTGAGTATACT